>JAKVCB010000111.1 GCA_022448345.1 Pirellulales bacterium | reverse complement strand
CATCAACGGCAACCGTATTGACCGACTGTACTACCAGGCGGGTGCACGGGCGAGCGTGCCCTTTTGGGCGGTGAATCATAGTGTTCGCGATCCGATTTTTAACCTTAACGGACTTGCACACAAAGTCGTGCTGGAAGGAGAGTTCTCCTATGCCAGGTCTGACAGAAATATGGATAACTTTCCACTCTATGACCCGCTTGACGACAACGCGATTCAAAGTTTCCGCCGCAACTTATTCTGGCCGGGATTCGGAGGAATCCTTGCTGCGAAGAATTATTACCAACGTTCATTACCACCGACTATTGTTCCCCAGTTTGACCCGCGAATTTACGCACTTCGCACCGGGATTGCCGGCTCGGTGACATCTCCGGTCACCGAAATTGCTGACGACTTGACCGTGGCCCGAATAGGAATGCGCCATCGTCTGCAGACCAAACGGGGAATACCGGGAGCAGAGCGGATTGTCGACTGGATGACGTTCGACATGAATGCCAGCTTGTTTCCCGATGCCGACCGCGACAATTTTGGGCAGCCGGTTGGCCTGGTCGATTATGATTTCCGCTGGCATCTGGGAGATCGGTTCTCCGTTTTGTCGGAAGGGGTTAGCGACTTTTATGGAGATGCGTTGCGAGCAGCTTCACTTGGTGTTTTGCTGAACCGTCCCAGCCGGGGAAACGCTTACCTGGGGTACCACGCGATTGATGCTCCCAACAGAGCAGGTGTGGTTATGGCGACGGTCAATTACCGCTCAACACCCAAGTGGATTCTCACTGGAAGCACGAGCGTGGATGTTGCCGGTTCAGGCAATGTGGGCCAGGCATTTTTCTTTAGCCGCATTGGCGAGTCGTTGGTGACGACAGTTGGCATGAATATGGACCAATCGAAAAACAATGTGGGTGTGAATTTCTTGATCGAACCCAGATTTTTGCCACGCACTAACCTGACTCGTAAAACGAGTATCGAAGTCCCACCGGCTGGTGCGTTCGGGTTGGAATAAGGGATCCTGGTCTCTGTGCCACTCTCTGGTGCGGTAGCAGTTTTGGCCGGCAGGTCGATGGAGGCTGTCGTGCCAGTCCAATTGAAATGCGGTCACACAGTTTGCCAGGAGAGATGGATGGTGAGCTGGCGCTGATGGAATT
Organism: Pirellulales bacterium; assembly: GCA_022448345.1. GTDB lineage: Bacteria > Planctomycetota > Planctomycetia > Pirellulales > Lacipirellulaceae > JAKVCB01. Next base: position 11,376 of record JAKVCB010000111.1, on the reverse strand, counting down.
CAAGTCGCTGCCGCAGCGTCAAACAGGCGGTTAAAACGACGCCGGTTCTCTTGAGTGAATGCATCCGCTTCCTCGACGAGTCGTGCAGGATTGGCGTATCCCAACAGATAGGCCAGCTTGGCAAGTTCGTTTTCTTCGGTCGGAAACTCGTGCCGGCCAGTCAAGTTCATCAGGCGAATTCGAGCTTCGACGCTTCGCTGAAAACGATAACTGCGTTGAAAGTACTCAGAGTCATCCTTAGAAAGGTACCCGCCATGCTCAAGTGCCAAAAGTGCATCGAGGGTTCCCGGCACACGGACCGCAGGATCTGTATGACCATGTTTTAGTTGGTGCATCTGCACCACGAATTCAGTATCAACCGTTCCCCCTTTGCCACGTTTGAGGTTGTGGGGAGATGCCGTTTTTTCCAAACGCTTGCGCATCGCGCGGATCTCGTCTGCCATTGGTGGTTGCCACCCTGGGGCAAAGACGGCCCGGGAAACCGCTTGGACAGCCAGGCCGGCTGCCTGTGGTGAGCCCACGATCACGCGAGATTTGCATAGTGCTTGCCGCTCCCAAAGTTGACCGCGACCTTCGGCAAAATAACGAGCAAAACCATCAAGCGGTACAGCCAGCAGGCCGCTTCGTCCTGTAGGTCGGAGCCGCGGGTCCACTTCATAGAGCCGACCGTAGGGCCCGAGATGATGGGCGACTTTCATGATCCGCTGACCCAGTTCGCCAAAGAAATGCGCGTTGGACGTCGTCGGCTTGCTGCTATTGGGTCTTGTACGGTGTACTGTGTTCCCGTCAGCCTCATACAAAAAAACCAGGTCAAGGTCGCTGTGGTAGTTGGGTTCCCTTCCTCCGAGCTTGCCAATCGCCAGGATAATTGCTTCACAGATATCGCCCTCACGATCTGCAAAAACATTCCAGTACCCCTGACTAATCGGATCTTCCAGTGAAGAGGTGCTTGGCCTCGTTATCGTCGGTTCACCGAATTTTTCAACCAGGTTGCTGTACTCGATCGTCGCGATCTGTTTCAGGCAGGTTTCAGCAACATCAGACAGTGTTGCGTGAGTTGCGCGAATGTCGTCTTTACCCAGCATGTCACGTACACCAACCCGCATATGTTGAGCGTTCTTGAAACTGTGCAGAATCGGTTCCAGGTCCTCGGCACCACGGGAAAGGTCCGCAAGCGTTTCTTCCAACATCACGTGGGTGGGCAGCTTGTCGACCACAAGGCTGTCCATCAGCTCGTCGATCATTCCAGGATGACTTGTCAAGATGCTTGCCAGATAGGGGCATGCAGCACAGAGACTGACATACAAATTAAGGGTTGGTCGATGGGTACTGAACAATTCCCACAGGGCTGATTTACCTCCCAGCGAGTCACTTACGCGGCTGAGATTTACCAGCGTGGCATCGGGTTGGGGAGTATCGGCAATGGCTTCGAGAAGCCGGGGAGCAATGGCCGCCAGAAAGTGCCGACAACGGCGTGTTGAGAGAAAGCGGATTTTTTCGGTCGCCAGTGCCATCAGGTTGTTGTAGGCAGCTGGTATGTCGGAAAAAGGATACTTTCCTAGGACCTCGGCAATTGTTTCCTTGGAAGGCTGGGGATCGTTCACCAGGTCGACTTCCGGTTCGCTCGACTGGTCATCTTCAAAGGCGTCGTGCAGCAAGTGATTCAGAATCTGGTGATTACGGGAAGTCCATTGCAGGTAATCTGCTTGAAATGTCTCCAGCGCCTGCGCTTCGGGTGCGTCCGAATATCCGAGGCGAATTGCCAGTTTGCGTAGCTCATCCGGATCTTCCTGCATCATGTGAGTTTGCAGATCAAACATGATTTGCAAGCGATGTTCCAGTTTGCGGAGCATGCTGTAGTTGTCTGCAAGAATCAAACTTTCTTGGTTGGTCAGGCAGCCAGATTTTTCGAGATTTGCAATTGCTTCCAGTGTGTTCCCACCTCGGATCTCGGGAAGCGACCCCCCATTGAGTAATTGCAAAAACTGAATGGCGAACTCGATATCACGAATGCCGCCATAGCCTGTTTTCACATCCCGTTCCTGTTGCCCCGAGGTTTCTGCGCGGCGTTCAATACGTTGCTTGATCCCCCGAATTCCCGTGATATCGGCCCGGCTGAGAAATCGTCGATAGACCCACGTTTCCAGGCGTTTCAGCAAGGTATGCCCCAGGTTGAGGTCACCAGCGACCGCGCGGGCTTTGACAAAGGCCTGGCGTTCCCACGTCCGCGCCTTGTTGTCGTAGTAGGAAAGAGCCCGATCAAAATTCATACAAACCTCGCCCTGTGACCCTTCCGGGCGGAGTCTGAGATCAACGCGGTAGGCAATTCCCAAATTGGTTGATTCCGAAAGTAACTTCACCAGTTCGCAACCGAGTCGTTCAAAAAACTCATGGTTGCTGATCGGGCGGGCGGCATCGGTTTGTCCGTCAAGGTCGTAGAAAAAGACCAGATCAATGTCACTGGAATAGTTCAATTCGACTCCGCCAAGCTTTCCCAGTGCTAACACCACAAAGCGGGCACGGTTTCCTTTCAGTCCCTGAGGTTCACCCCGGAGTTCCTCAAGCGACCGCCGGGCAAAACGAACTGCGACTTCGATAATCGCATCCGCAAGGTAGGATATTTGTCTCGCCACGGTGGCCACGGTCTGGCTTCGAATGATATCACCGAAGGCAATCCGAAGAATTTCACGACGCTTGAATCGCCGCAGGGACGCCATGACTTCCTGCTTGTTGGTAAGAGTGGCAACTTCTTGATCAAGTTCCTCAATCAAGGAATCACGCGCGACTGGCTGCCCGTCAGTGATGCGGAGCAAGTCATAAGCTTCGTTGTCGACAATCAAGAGGTTGCTCAAATACTGGCTTGTCGAAAATAGCTGGAGAAGATTTGGAAGTGCCTCCGAATCACGTTCAAACAAGGCAGCCGACGACATGGGACTTCGCGATTCCGCAATAAAACGCTCCAGGTTGTTGAGTGCCATATCGGGATCGGCCAGACTGGGAACCGTGGCCGCAAACTGGCGGCAAATATGGGCCATCAGATCCAGGGTGACACCCGCAGCGGCAATTCGACACAAATTATCATGCGCGGTTTTTGCGTCGGCCAGATTCATCCCTTTCAACCATGGCTGGGCCAGCGCAAAATCATCCAGCATGGACCGAACCTGGTCAGGCCCCGATTCTGCAGGAGAAAAAGCTCCTGACAGCGTAGGTTGTGGAGAAGTGGATGGCTGGGTTGACAGACGCTCGGTATCCATAATGCGTGTGGATGTTCGACCCGCTGATCAGAAAATGGATCGGGCAACTGCCCGAGGATGGTTGGTATTGTAGCCAACCTTGGGCTCGACGTCACTTACCCGTTTGGCATGGGTTCCCAAGGACCTTGCCCGTCATGGGCTCGCGCGGAGTTTGCATTGGCCTGACGTAAAACTGCTGTTCAATGTTCCAGCGCGTAAAGTTCGGGGCCAGCATGCGTGGTCATCACCTCTCCAAACAGGGTGTGTGCATTGGCATCGTAGATGCCAATGGGCAAGATTTCGCCGGTCTGACGACGATTACCTGTGAAAACAACAATCCGGTCGCAAGAAGTTCGACCGGTCAACTGCAAGACATCCCCTTGCACACCTTTTTTGGAGCTGGCTTTGCTGGGGCCTTCGACCAGTACCTCCACCGTTTGACCGAGAAAAATCTGGTTATCCTCCTCGCTAATGGCATTTTGTAGATCGAGCAGTTGGTTGTTGCGGCGACGTTTAACCTCTTCCGGCACATCGTCTGCAAACATCTGGGCCCCTTTCGTGCCAGGCCGTTCGCTGTATTTGAAGATGAAGCTGTTCTTAAACCGCAATTCGCTGACCAAATCCATGGTCTGCTGGAAGTCATCATCGGTTTCACCACAAAAGCCAACAATAAAATCACTCGTAACGGCGGCTGTCGGAATCCATTCACAGATGCGGCTGTGCATTTCTCGGTACTCTGCGATCGTGTAGCCGCGTTTCATGCGCTCCAGCATCCTGTCCGAACCACTCTGGACAGGCACATGGAGATACTTGCTGACTTTTGGTAGATCGCGAACTGCTGCCAGCAGGTCATTGGTCATATCCTTGGGATAGTTCGTCACAAACTTAATCCGCTCAAGACCATCAATTTCGTGAAGCAAGTGCAAAAGATCACTGAAGCGAGTGACCTTTTTCCCGTTGCGGTGTTGATAGCTGTTTACGGTTTGCCCCAAAAGTGTAATTTCTTTACAGCCTTCGCTGGCCAGTTGACGCGCTTCCGACACAATTTGTTCTGGAGGGCGGCTTTGTTCCGGCCCGCGAACACTGGGGACAATGCAGTACGTGCAGAACTTGTCACAGCCAATAACGATGCGGACATAAGCCTGATAAGGAGTTGGACGCATTTCGGGATCCCGCAGCGGATCGTAACTTTCGTGGCTTCGCTCGATTTGCGATCGGCTGCCATCCTTGCGCCCGAGGCTTACCTCCATGCGCGGCTCTGCTCCAGCTTCGATTTCGCGAATCAACGTCGGCACCTGGTGCAACTGGCCGGGTCCCACCACCAAATCGACATACGGAGCCCGTTCGAAAATCAGTCGTTGATCTTTTTGGGCCATACATCCCAAAACGCCGATGACTTTTTCGGGATTGCGGTGTTTGGCATTTTTGAGTCTTCCGAGTGCACTATAAATTTTGTCTTCGGCGTGCTGACGTACGCTGCAGGTGTTGAACAAAATGGTGTCTGCCTGGTTGGCATCCCTGGTCAGCTCGTAGCCGTCTTTGCGCAGGTTTGCCACCACGAGCTCACTGTCGAGCATGTTCATCTGGCAGCCAACCGTCTCAATATAGAGCTTCTTGGTCATCGATAAGTGGTTCCGTCGACGCAGCAGAGCAATAGTTCAAGTTGCGTCGTTAGGAGTTGTTTGTTTACGGTTTTGTTTTCGCGGTTCCAGCTTGGCGTCAACTTAATTGCTGAACTTCAGCGACAAGCGGATGGCAACGCTGAGCCGCCAGTCTGGCCAGCGACCCACAGTCGTATAATTTTCCAATGTGTGGGATCGCTCCCCGTTGGGCCTCGCTTCCAAAGGGTTCGAATCGTGCTGGCGGCGAGGTCTAGCATGATACCGCGCCGACGGCCATCTTGCAGCGCTGTTTAGACAGATCCCAAACGATCACCTGTCTGAACCCGATTGCCGCGGAGGAATTCGGCCGCTGCCATAGGGCGCCGCCCTGCTGCCTGCAGATGACAGATTTCCACCCTGCCGTCACCTGCTTGAACGACCAGTTGCTTGTCGGCAACGAGGACCGCGCCAGGAGGGGCTTCCGGTTTTCCGGCAACCGAACGGACTTTGTCGATGTTCAAGCGCAAAGGTTCTCCTTGCGGTCGATGCCAAAATGTGAACGCGCGGGGCCAGGGAATCAAGGCCCGAATTTGATTCTTGATGTGAGTTGATGGTTGCGACCAATCGAGTAGGCCGTCTGCTTTCTGCAAGCGTGGTGCTTTGGTGGTGAGACTTGGGTTTTGTTGGACCGGGGCGGTGCGGCCAGCAGCGATGTCGTCGACTACCTGGCAGACCAATGTGGCTCCGAGGATTGCCAGCCGCGATTCAAGCTCTGCGGCCGTTTCCTCAGGATCGATGCATGTTGTCTGCTGGGCGAGGCAGGGTCCTGCATCAAGCCCCGGTGTCATTTGAATTACGCTGTTTCCCGTTTCTTGCTCGCCATTAAGGATTGCCCACTGGACTGGCGCGGCACCCCGATATTTTGGAAGCAGTGAACCATGTAAATTAATGCCGCCAAGACAGGCCGTATTCAGGGTCGCCGGTTTGAGGATCTCTCCATAGTCGCAGACGACTAGAAGATCAGCCGCGAGTTGGCGAAGTTGTGCTTGGGCATCAACCGCGTTGACGGTTTCCGGAGCCCATGTCTCCAGTTGGAGGTCGTGGGCTGCCTGCCACACCGGATTCGCAGAATTTTTTGCGCGTCCCCGGGGGGGACGGGTGACGACCTGCAGGAGGTCGTGGTTGCTGCTTGCCAGCGCTTGCAATGTTGGTACTGCAAACGGGCCTGTTCCCAGCATCAAGAGGCGCATAGTTACGTCCGCAGCCTTTCGAGCTCTTCGAGTTGAGCTGCAATTTGTGCTTCGGGTGGGATTTCGCCCGTTTCGCTCTTGCTGCGAAACTCGAACTCAAAGTCTGTGAGCTGGTCGCGAACCTCGGCCAGTTGGGCTGGTGCAAGTCGATCGATAAATAACACACCGTCCAGATGGTCTATTTCATGTTGGGCGATACGGGCAGGGAGTTCATCCAGGTCCAAGTTGAGTTCATTGCCAGCCAAATCGTATGCCTGGATTTGAACGGTGTCTTTGCGAAGGACATGGGCATGGACTCCAGGAATACTCAAGCACCCTTCCTCAGCTTCGGCCAGACCTTTGCCGCTGCGGATGACAGGATTGATAAAGACCTGCTCTGTTTCTTCTGAATCCCGATCTGCTTGTGGATTGGCAACGAATAACCGGTACGGCAAACCAACTTGATTGGCTGCCAGGCCAACCCCCTCATGTTCGTACATGAGGTTAAACATTTCAGCAACCAACCGCCGCAATTCGGCATCGACCTTTTTAATTGGCTTGGATCGATGCCGAAGGACGGGGTGCGGGTAATGGATGACTTGAAGTGACACGGGAAATCGAGCTCAAAGCTTGTAGAAGCAGAGGTATGCTCTGCCTCAGTCAGTAACAAATTACGGATTGGCCAGGGAATTGCCGTTTCCGAGGATGCAATGTCGAACCAGTTAGGCGGATTAGGAGGTTCCCTTTCTTGCCGCTGGAAGATCTTCCCATATTCTCAGCCGGCCAGGCTGCTTTTTTCAAGCCCAGACCGGGAAGAACAAATTATGATTATAGAGGTGAGTTTGATCAGGGCGAAGGCCCCACGTTGACTACAAGGGTCGGCAGCCCTAAGATCTCCCCGCTTTTATTGGGTCTGAGTCGAAGTCAAACCGGTCAGCAGTCGACAATCTAGGAAATGTGACGTGGTTCAGTTGCCCAAACCCTCGAGTTCAGATCGCAACCGTTTAGCAGCGGGTTGGTTGACTTCAGCGGTCCTCCATGGATCGGTACTGTTGGTGCTGACCTGGTCGATTCCTGACCCCTCACGTGGCACCAGCATCGAGCCCATGTTGACAACCAGCATCGTGCTCGACCGGATGAGTGATGACTCAACACAAGAGGAAAGGACCACAACTGAAGACGAATTCACTGGGGAGTCCTTCAGTGGTGGAAAGGTCTCTGCGGTGGTTGGAGAGGTCCGTAAAAATGTCGAACCGAATCAGGTAGAACCGGTACCGGCAGAAGAAGTAGAACCGGTACCGGCAGAAGAACTTGCCGGCGAATCGGTGGAGAATCAAGTTGAAATCTCCGTCCCATTGTTGCCCAATGGCCTGTCTGCACCGATGGTCGTAGAGAAAGTTACGAGTAGCCCTCCGCTTGTTTCCGCGACAGGATCGATTTTTGAGGGGATATCGATGCCCTCCGTTCCAACAGGTAAATCGAACGCCGGAGCAGGAGAGGGATGGCCGCGGCTAAGTGGTGGGAAAGCCCGGGTCCAGATTTTTGGTGTAGAAGGTACCGGAACCCGATTTGTTTATTTGTTCGATCGTAGTGTGAGTATGGAAGGTGCTCCCCTGGCAGCTGCCAAGCGACAACTCATTGGAAGTTTGGATTCGTTCGACAGCGTCCACCAGTTCCATATTATTTTCTTCAATCATCGGATGTCGAACTTTGATTCGACCGATCAACAGCAGCGAATTGCCTACGCGACTGACCAAAACAAGTCATTGGCTGCAGCGTTCGTTCGGACCATATCGGCCGATGGAGGCACCGATCGATATGCAGCCATTCGCCAGGCAATTCGGCTTCGTCCTGATGCAATCTTTTTTTTAACCGATGCCGATGATCCCATGCCTGCCGCGGAGATCGCCGAAATTCTTTCCGATAACCGACGCGTTGGCGCAGCAATTCACACGATCGAGTTTGGCCGGGGCGTTGAGCAGGGGCACTACAATTTTCTGGTTCAATTGGCCGAGCAAACTGGCGGGCAATACGACTACGTCAACACCCGTTTATTGCCCCCTGTCGGCCAGTAGTCACGAAAATGCTTCTTACTACCAGGGGCCGCGTACATAATAAACGCCGAATTGGTTCGTGTCTTGTGGCCACCTGGGCGTATGTTTGAATGGTCCGCCGAAACGACCCGGTCCGGGGTAGTTGCGGCCAAATTGATGGTCGATGCGCGAAACCCGGGAACTGCTTACACCCCAGCCCCAGTTCGTTTGCAGGTTTGCCGTGGGGGGAACAACGAGTGCGAGGGGCCGCCCATACTGGGAATAGGCATAGTTGCGGTTCCAGTTGTAGTGCTGGGCACGGCATAAAGGTTTCATCACGCCGTAATCACTTCCGTAATCGCACACTCCGCAGCCATCACAGCCCCACCACTTAATGGCGCTGGCCGTTTTGGGAAAAGTCACTAGGGCAAACAGAACTACCGCAGCAGTCACCAGAAAACAACGGTTCCACATGGGTTGATATCCTTTTCGAGGGGAAACCATCACGAGCCACGTGCAGACGTAGCCGGTATTTCTAATTCGGCTATCGACGCCCACACCGATTCAGTCCAGAGACTGAGTCACTCAGCGAGTCGGTGAAGCGACTGTTATGATCACCATAAAGTCCAAATAACCAGTGTTGAATCAGGCCACCCCCGGTGGAGTAGCGGACCTTGGTACGTGTCCAACCTGCGCCGCAGTTATAGGTGTAGTAGGATCGCTTGTGGCGGTAGAGGTACTCGTGGGGCATAAAAGGCTGATAGGTTACGTAGGTTTGTCCAACGAAGGCAGGCGTTGGGAGTGGCGACTCGTACAGTTGGGCCGTGGTCCCGGAGGGCCCTGGGCCTACGTAGTAGTTGTAGAACAAGTCTTTTTGTTGTTGGTAGCTGATTCGTCGCTTACCCTGCCAACCATATCCCGAACCACACATGCACCCGTAACAGCCGCAACCGTTAGGGCCGCATTGGCAACAATTAGGATCGCATTCACAACAACTAGAGTCGTTGCAGGCACAACCACAGTTTCCAGTGGGGTAACGGCTGCGGTAACTGCATTGCTTGACAGTGTGATCCGAAGGAACGGAGCGGTGGTTGTAAAGCTCATGGTCGTTGTAAGCCTGGGCCGCCGCGGCCGTGTCCAATCCGGTAGCAAGGATCAGGCTGGCAACCAGTCCAAGCAGGAGATTTCGCGACATGAGGGGTCCTCCTTCGTCATGCGCTGTGGTTTGGCAAGCGGGCGCAAGCCGAAGGGCATGTCCAGGCTTGGTCCATCGGGCGTTGGGTATAGAAATTGGGTCTGGCAGGTGAGGTGGGAGGCCGGGACGGATGGACCTGCCGATCGGTAAGGTCTATTTATGGTTTCGGTTAGAGTCGCGGGTAGGGGTGAGTCTTTGTTTATCGGATATCGCGGATGCAGCTACTGTGAGACTCAAATAGGCTAAAATCCGTGTGGCCAGTGCCGGTAGGTCGCCGCTATAATCGGAAAAACCATTACAGATTCCCCATTATTTGCCGAGTGCGAGGGAGCCGCCGTCCGCTGCTGCTCGCGGATGGTTAAGGCAATTGTTTGTATTACGGGATAGCACATTGGCACTCACCAAGAAGAAAGTAAAAAAGCAGTCCACTGCTGCGACAAAAAAAAGGCCAGCCAAGAAAACGAAAAGGCAGGGAAAGAAAAAGTCGCGATCGAGCCCATCCGCGCAAAGCACTCGTAGTGGGGTGAACGGCCGCGCTGCGACAGATTCGACAAGGCGACGCCGAGCGACTGCCAAGAGTATGGCGGCCAGCCAGCGCGATATTTCGGTGAGCGAATTTTTCGCGAAGAATCGCCACCTGTTGGGGTTTGACAACCCTCGCAAGGCATTACTAACTACGGTCAAAGAGGCGGTTGATAATTCACTCGACGCGTGCGAAGAGGCGGGCATTCTCCCGGAGATTTGGGTTCATATTGAACAAACGGGTGCCGATCGATTTAAAGTCGGTGTCCAAGATAATGGCCCGGGGATTCTCAAAAAACAAATCCCGCTGATTTTTGGAAAGCTCCTCTACGGCTCTAAATTCCACCGCCTGCGACAAAGCCGCGGCCAGCAAGGTATCGGAATTAGCGCCGCTGGGATGTACGGTGTGCAAACAACTGGCAAGCCGGTGAAGATTATTTCAAAAGTGTCAACTCGCAAGCCGGCACACTATTATGAGATTCAAATAGACACCAAACGAAACAAACCGCGGATTCTCAACGGACGCGGCGAAGGAGTCGACATTCCCCCCGGGGCCAAGGGCGACAAGTACATTGAAAAACATGGTATTGAATGGGAAGAAGAGAGTCATGGAACCCGTGTGACCATCGAACTGCAGGCCAAATATGTGCGCGGTCGTGGCGGTGTTGATGAATATCTTGAGCAAACGGCGATCGCCAATCCGCACATTACGCTGCACTATATTGATTCAGATAACCGGGGCCGCAGTTATGAGCGATCTGTTTCCGTACTTCCCAAGGAACCGAAAGAAATTAAGCCACACCCGTATGGAGTGGAGTTGGGCCGCCTGGCTGCGATGGTTGAAGAAGCAGCCCCTTCGACAATTTCCCAGTTTTTGACCACGATGTTTTCGCGGGTGACTCCGGCCACGGCACGGCGGATTTGTCAGAACGCCAACGTTTCCACTCGTGCGAATACTCGGCGGATCGGCCGCCGCGAAGCCGACTCGCTTTACCAGGCAATCCAGCAGACCAAAATAGCCTCTCCTGCGACTGACTGCATCTGTCCGATTGGAGAGGAACTTATCCTCCAGGGGTTGCACCAGGTCGTGCCGGGGGAATTTTATGCAGCAGCGACCCGCCCACCCGCTGTTTATCGGGGAAATCCGTTTCAGATTGAGGTTGGTTTGGCTTACGGGGCAACCGCCCCCACACAAAATGTGACCATGGAATTGCTGCTTGAGTTGCTGGAAGAGACTGATACACGAACTGTGCGGCAATTCTTGATTCATACATTCAACGGGTTGGGCGCTGATGCCGCGGACAAGATCGTCAAAGCCGCAGGTGTGAAAACACCAGGAAAACTCAGGCCCAAAGACCGCGAAAAACTCTTTGAAGCCATGCAGCATGTCAACGTTGCTGAAGGGCAACAAATGGAGGTGTTGCGCTATGCCAACCGGGTTCCTTTGCAGTTTCAACAGGCAGCCTGTACGGTGACGCAGACTGTCTTGGCAACCAATTGGCGCGGCTATGGATTGAGCCAGTCTCGCGGTGCGATGCCCAAAGGTCCTGTGACCATCATGGT
>JAKVCB010000110.1 GCA_022448345.1 Pirellulales bacterium | reverse complement strand
GCTTCCTGGGGAGACCACAACAACGACAGTTACCTCGATCTCTATGTGGGGGGATATGAAAGTTGGCCTAACGCTTATTACTCCGATGTCCGCCTTCGAAACAATAGCGGGACCGGGTTTAGCAATGTGTGGACTCAACCGGCCGATGCCGTGGTGACCGGTGGACGTCCCCGGCCAGCGCGAGGGGTCAGCTCGGCTGATTTTGACCGCGACGGTGATATCGATATCTATACTTCGAATTATCGACTGGAGACCAATGGGCTTTATGTCAACGACGGTTCGGGCAATTTTACTGACCAGGCGCCGGCGCGAGGTGCCACAGGGGGTACGGGGCACACGATCGGGTCGGCCTGGGGAGACATGAATAACGACGGTTATCTGGACCTGTTCGTGGGCAACTTTTCACACCCTTGGGATTCCCAGCCTGGTCCGCAGTTTTTAGGCAATACGGGCCCTGGGGGTAGCTACAGTTTTCAAAACAATCAGGAGTGGGCCTATGGTAGCGGGGAGTGGCAGGAGTCGTACGCGACGCCAACCTTGGGCGACTACGACAATGACGGAGATCTCGACCTTTTTGTCACCACCGTTTACGAAGTTGCCAGTTACGGCACCCCCAATTTCCCGCGACTGTACCGCAATGATGGCAATTGGAATTTCACCGATGTCACAGCCTCAGAAGGTCTCGGTGGTATTAGCCCCACCTATCAGGCAGCATTTGCAGACTACGACAATGATGGAGACCTGGACCTGGTCTCCCATGGCAGGCTCTTTAAAAATCAGGCTCCGTCCGGTAACCACTGGCTGAAACTAAAGATGATTGGCGATGGCGAAACGATCAGTCGTGACGCTGTTGGTGCCCAGGTACGTATTCAAGCAGGAGGCAAAACGTTTGTGCGGCAGGTTGAGTTGGGCACTGGCGAGGGCAATCAAAACGATCCCACACTCCATTTTGGCCTGGGAAATGTCGCCGGTCCGGTCGACCTGGAAATTTTGTGGCCTGGGGGAACAACCCGTCAGGTCAGTGACGTGGCCGTGGATCAGTTCCACAACATCTATTTTGTTCCACCGCTGGATGACTACCAATGGAAAACGACTGGGGGCGGTAGCTGGCATACCGACGGAAACTGGTCGCCCAGCAGTGAGCCCAATGGCAGTGATCATTATGTAAAGTTCAATGGGGCAATCGCATCAACGGCGACCATTGATTTACTGGTGGCCAGGACGGTCGCCGGGATGGAGATCGATGGGGCAACCGATTACCACGTGCAGGGTCCTGGTGGAGTTGCAGCGTTCACGTTCGATTCGTCCTTAGGAGACGTGGAACTGAATGTGCTTGCCGGAGATCATGTGTTCGGTCTTCCCGTTAGCGCTGACAGTAACACGAGTATCAATCTTAGTTCCGGAACGAGTCTGATTCTGGATGGAGTGTTGGATTTTGCCGGAGTCGAAGTGACGAAAAATGGGACGGGTACCCTGATTATCCAGGGTGGGACCAGTTCCGGGAGTGGGTCTCTTGGTGTCACCGAAGGAACGCTGATTGCCACTGGAGATATCGATAGTGACTTGCTGGTGACTGGTGGCGAGTTTGTGCCCAAGGATGGAATCGGGCGGGTTGATATCAAGGGCGATTTCGCAGTTGGTCCCTCTGCGAGTATGAAACTCGAGATTGCCGGGACCGGTTCAAGCAACCATGATTTTCTGGTGATTGACAGTACCGCCAACCTGGCAGGAACCTTGGAGATTGAACTGCTCAATGGCTACCAGCCATCTCCTGGTCATCAGTTTCTCATAATGGCTGCTAACCGAATTGATAATACTGGACTCGCAATCGGCGGCGCTGCCGGCCGCTATTTCGATTTTTCCATCCTGGGGAGCAGTCTTTTGCTGACGGCCGTTGAGGTTCCAGGGAATCAGTGGACCAACAGCGCAGGAGGGAATTGGCATTCCAGCGGGAACTGGTCACCCTCGGGCGTACCCAATTCAAATCTGGTTACAGCCAGCCTCACCGGATCCACGGCTCCAGTGACCACGATTCAACTCGACTCGACCGTGACGCTGCGAGAAATTGTCGTTGATGGCAGCAGTACGTATCATCTTACCGGGAGTGGAAGCGTGAATCTTGATGGCCAGTATGAGCAGGCCGATATTGTGGTGACCGGGGGAGACCACACCTGGGAAGTCGATCTGAATGCCAATGCAAAGACCACTGTTTCGGTAGCAGCAGGAGCGTCTCTGGGCTTAGGCGGCACTTTTAATTTCGACAATGTTACCGTCGTCAAGCAGGGTGAGGGCATACTCTACCTTGACGGCAACACGCCTTCTGGCAGTGGAACACTTGAGGTAACTGGCGGCACACTCGCTGGCAGTGGTGATGTGAATGGTGATCTGGTGGTTGCATCAGCTGTGGTGACGCCCGGTCACGGCATCGGCACTCTCAATGTGCGCGGTGACTTCTCGCTTGAGTCGCAGGCGACCTTGCAAATCGACATTGAGGGACCTTCCTCAAAGGACATTTTGACCGTGGTGGGTGACGCCGATCTGGCGGGTTCGCTGGAAGTGGTACTCCATGGGGGGTACCAGCCGGCGCTGGGAGCGCAATTCCTGGTGATGATTGCCAACAATGTTATCGACAATGGTTTAACGCTCACCGGAGCCAACGCCGACGACTTTCAAGCGAACTTTTATGGAAGCAGTCTTATCCTCACCTCGCTATTTGCCGGCCTGGAGGGTGATTACAACAAAGATGGGATCGTCGACGCGGCTGACTACACCTTCTGGCGTGATGCGCGGGGAGCCAATGTTGTGGCTGGCAGTGGTGCCGATGGTAACCGCGATGGAGTGGTCAACCAGGCCGATTACGTTTTGTGGAAAGCACGTTTTGGCAACACGCTTGCCGGCGGAAGCTCTCAACCCGTAAAGGTGCCCGAGCCAACTGGCCAGCAATGGTTGTGGGTGGTCTTGACGATGGCAGCAGGCTGCGGCATGCGATCTCGTGTGTACCGCGCTTGATAGTTCCTGGTGGCTCACCGTTGTGAAGGGTCCAAGGTTCCAGATTCAAAGCCGGCCAGATTCAAAGCTGACCAGAGTCTTTCGATCAGCGCCAGCGTCGATCCCCAAAGTTTAGATCGTTCCGGTGCGGGTTCTTCTTGAGGTGCCGTCGCCTACGGCCTTATCCGCACCAGGTCGCGGCCAATTTCCTGAACCGATGGGCAGCCAGTCAGCGCAAGTGTCCGCGCCAAATCCTCTTGCAGCAGGCGAATCGTAAAATCGACTCCCCGTTCTCCACCGGTGGCAAGCCCATACAGATAGGGCCGGCCGATCATACAGGCCCGCGCGCCTAAGGCAATCGCTTTTGCAATGTCGCTGCCGCGGCGAATGCCGCCGTCGCAGAGGATCTCCAGGTCGGATCCCACGGCATCGGCAATGGGTTCAATCAATTCAATCGCCGGAGGAGCGCCGTCGAGTTGCCGGCCACCATGATTCGAGACAATGATAGCAGGGATGCCAGCCTTGGCTGCCAGCCTGGCATCTTCGACGCTTTGAATTCCTTTGATCAGAATGGGACCGTTCCAGTGCTGCTGGAACCATTCGATGTCTTTCCAGGAGATACTGGAATCAAACTGGTCTTTGAGGTACTGACTGAGTGAGGCAGGGTCGTTTCCGTCCGCGACCGATTTTCCGACGACGTTGGAAAATAAAATGGGTTTGGAGCGAACAAATCTCCAGGTCCATGACGGGTGCAGGATGCCGTCGAGGATCGTATCGAGCCCAAGCTTCGGTGGTACGGTAAACCCGCTGCGGAGGTCACGTTCACGATTGCCCAAAACGGTGGTATCGACAGTAATGACGATTGCCTCGTATCCTGCCTGGGCGGCGCGATCCAGTAATTCCTTCACCAGCACACGGTCCTTCCAGACATAAACCTGAAACCAATGTGGTCCGGAACTGCCTTGGGCGACTTCTTCGATCGAACAGGTGCTCAGTGTCGAAAGCACGTAGGGAATTTCTGACCGTGCGGTAGATCGTGCCACGTCCATTTCTCCGCCAGGTGTCACGGCGCGGGTCATTCCGGTAGGAGAAAAAACGAGTGGCAATGGCAGGCGTTTTCCCAGCAAGGTGGTTGAGGTATCGATTTCCTGAATGTTACACAACACGCGAGGACGGAATTCAATTTGTTCAAAACCCTGCTGATTGCGGACCATGGTCAGTTCGTCATCGGCACCACCGTCAATGTAGTTAAAGACGCTGCGGGGTAGACGTTGGCGGGCAATGCGGCGGAGGCCATCGACATTGACCGCGCGCCGTAGACGTCGCAAGTCACCATCAAATTCGATGGGCCGAAATCTCATCACGGATTGCAGGGTTTTGAACATGGTGTGAATTTTCAGGTGACGGGAGTTTTAATGCGGTCAGGGGTTTCCAGGAGCTTGCCATTGGCTCAGTTGCATGCCGTGGTGACACAAAAACATCCATTGTAACTTAGGAGCCACGGCCAGTTTAATCAACTTCGAATCGAACCGGGACGTTCCCGCGGGTGCACTACCAGAAGACCGCAATATTTAAATAACTGATGATGCCCAGCAGCAGGGCTGCCCACAACAGGGGATTTCGGACCCAGCCGGTTATGCCACCGGTTGGATCAAACGGGGACTCTACAGCAAGCGGAACTTCGCGACGCGATGTTGCCAGCCAGGAACCTGCCTGGCGGGAATCCTGGACGCGAGCTGGAGCCATCCCCTTTTCAGAAGTGGCCAGGGTCAGGCCAGCAATTTCATCCCTGGTTGCCCAGCCAAGAACGATGCTGGTGGCCACCATGGTCACGATCGTTGCGATGATACTCCAAAGGTAGCCCCACCAGGTGTTGGTCCACCAGGTGGGGAGTTCTGCCCATCCCAGCTGGGTAAGCACTGGATCGAAAAAACGACTCAGGCCGCACATGATTCCCACGATTAATCCCGTGGTGGCGCTGGCACGTGCTACCGGTGTCAATACACCCATCAAGTACACGATCATCAGTGGAACGACGGCCACCCCGGTTATTTTCAGATAAAAAGCAACCATGCCCCCTCCCAAAAATGGCACATAGGCAAACGAGAGGCTGATCACGACGACCGTTGCGATACGGCTGGCTTTCAAGTAGTGCCGGTCATTGGCACCGGTGACCAAAAACCGTGCGTAGAGATCACGCGTGAAGACCGCTGCCAGTGCCGACCCAATCGAGTCGTAGGTCGACAGGCCCCCCGCCAGCAATCCTGCCAGGACAATACCCAGCAGGCCTGTTTGCAGAGCGGGCAAATAGGTATTGAGCAGAGTCGGGAAAATTGTGTCGGCCTGCTCCAGATCGGGAATGATCGCACGACCAAAAATCCCCAGGGTAATATTAAACCACAAAACACAGGCAGTGATGGTACCTGCCACAACTGCGGCCATTTTCATATCCCAAATTGAGCGTGCTGCCAGCATTCGCATCGCCTGCGATTGGTTGACGATGCAGTAACCGGTGAGCACCACCACGTACCCAAACACGACCAGTGCCGGTGGGACATCGTCATTGGCGTAGGCACCAACGTGTGACATGGCCTGGGCGGTGCTGTGTGTGATTTTTCCTGCTTCGACGTGAGCGCCCAGTTTTTGTTGAAGCCCGCTCCAGCCACCTACATCGTCAAACACAATCCACCACACGGCTATCGCGGCAATTAACATCACGACCGATTGTATTGCGTCGGTAATTGCGACCGATCGCACTCCGCCGGTGGCCGTATACGCAGCTGCTGCAATGGCAATGCCGACCACCAACCACCAGGTGGCAGTTCCCCAACCAGTCAGGGTGCTAAATGTCAGGAACAAGGAATATGCAACCACCCCCATGACGTTGGTGCGGGTTTGGATTTGAATGAACACGCTCAGGATTCGAGCAACTGGTCCGAATCGGTACTCAAGATATTCGGCATTGGTGAACATGCCACAGCGGTACATTGGAATAAAAACCAGGTAAGCAACGGTACACCAGCCGATCGAAAGTCCGAGCCACCAGGCAGAGATGTAAATCATGCCATCCTGGTAAGCGTTGCCGGCAACGGCGACATAGTCACCGCTGTCAACAGCGGTAGCAAACATCGAAAGGCCAACCAGCCACCAGGGAAGTTGCTTGCCAGCCAGGAACCAATCGACTGACCGCCGGGTTCCACGCGCGTGCCAAAGTCCAAATCCAACAATGGCACCGTTAATGGCGAGGACAAGAAACCAATCAAGAGCCGTCATGGATGAATCTTATGGAAGGTGATAGCCGTTCGCTTTGAGCCGAATGCGATACAGGCTTGTGTCGACAGTGATATAAAGCATGTTACTTTCTTCACCCACGCCAAACTCTACGTTGCTCGGTATACCAACAGGTGGATTTGTCGGGTCGTTTCCCGCCTGGTTTGGCTGGCCTGTTGGTATGAATGCCACCTCGTTTCCGGTAGGGTCGATTACAAGAACGCCGGGCCGGGAAAGCTGTCGGGCCGTAAGGTAGATGTTTCCCTGCGCATCGACGGTCATGCCGTCGCAGCCAGCTTCTTCGCCGAAGTCAACAAGCGTGCGCCGCGGGCCTTGTGTCTTGCCGTTGGTGTTCAGGGCAAATGCATAAATTTTCATCGGCCCCAACTTGGGTAGCTTATCATCTTTGCCAATGTTGTCGGACCCGTTGTCGTGATCGGCAACGTAGAGCGTTTTTCCATCTGGACTGAGTGCAATTCCATTTGGTTTGGAAACGTTGTGCGTAACTTCGATCACCTTGCCGTCGGGATCAATACAGTAAACGGCCCGATGTGCCAGCTCGCGCGGTTCGTGACCTGTGTACTTCGGATCGGTGAAGTAAATATTGCCCGCACGATCCAGGCAAAGATCATTCGGGGCATTGAATCTTTTTGTTTGATACTGGCTTGCAAGGACCGTTTTTTTGCCAGTCTCGAGGTCCCATCTCACAACGGCACGACCACCGTAATCGGCTCCTTCGCATGCCACCAGATGTCCCGCTGCATCGAACGCCAGGCCATTTGCTTTGCTCGACCGGTTTGTGAACAGGGTTGTATTGTCGGTGTCGGGATCGAAACGAAGAATCATCCCATGTTGTTTGCCGGGCGGAATGTCCGTGAAATAAATCGTGCCGTCAGGAGAGGCGGCGGGACCTTCGGTCAACCCGCCTTCCAAACCAGAATTACGCTTGTGGAGTAACTCCAGCTTTGCCCCCGGATCAACGATCGTGTCACCCGTGGGTGTGGGCAGATCAGCCCATACAACAGCGGGCAAAAGTAAGAACAGAATAGAGATGCTGTTTCGGTAGTAATTCATCCCAGGCTGGTCCTCATGAAGGCGTGTCGTAGATGGACTATTCTTCACAAAAAGCCTTGAGCTTGCAAACGAGGTGAACAGGAACACGAATTCATCCACGGCATCTTGTACCTATGTGTTTTTAAGTGTTGCAATCGGTGGACGTTGGCCATGTCGCAAAATCGATGCGAAATGCTCGTGGGCTCGCTACCAGTCCTGCCTACACGGTTGTCGTCATCAACAACGATTGCCGGGAGAGGTTCCGCCGCAGAAATAATACTGGTACCATGGCTGACGCACTATCGCAGCGCGACCAGTTGCAGTTTTTCCGGGAGAACCCTCCATGCGAATGCCGCCAACTCGCACCAGCCAAGCTAATAGTTGGGAATCCAATGGCCAAAAAACCTCGTCAACCCATTGCTGTTGTTACCGGGGCCGCCAGCGGGATTGGTAAGGCAGCCGCATTGCGGTTTGTGAGCGAAGGCTATCGCGTGGCGGCGCTCGACCGGTCAAAGCCGGGGCTTGCCCGACTGAAACGAACCAAGGCCGGTCAAGGTATGGAAACGTATCTCTGCGATCTGGCTGAAACAGCAGCCCTTACCCCGTTGGCAAAACAGATTGTCTCTGAAATGGGGGCTCCCCGCACGGTGGTCAACAACGCAGGCGTCTGCCTCTATGATTCCATCACAGAGCTGACGGATGAAACCTGGCTCTGCTCGCTGAACGTCAACCTGGTTGCAGCTGCGGCGCTTGCCCGGGGCTTTGTACCGGCGATGAAGCGCGTCAAAGGTGCTGCAATTGTCAACGTTGTTTCGCGCAACGCGCTCTCCAGCAGCCCAAGGGCTGCAGCTTACGATGCGTCCAAGGCGGGCTTGCTGGCCCTGACCCGTACCCTTTGCGTGGAACTGGGAGAACATGGGATTCGTGTCAACGCGGTGTTGCCCGGATTCATTGATACACCCGTTCATGGGGATTTGCTTAAGGACCAGGTTTATGCTGAAAATTACCTTAAGCTGATTCCGTTGAAACGCTTTGGCACATCCGAAGACATGGCGAACATTATTTACTTTCTGGCTTCGGACGAGTCGTCATTCATCAGCGGACAGGGCATCATCGCCGATGGTGGCCAAATATCGGGTCAGAGTTACGAGGGGATATTCGGCAAACGCAAGTCCCTGCAGAGGCGTCAGGACACTAATGGCTGAAGCCAAAAGTCGACCATCCGGATGGCCAGAGTGTTCTGCCAGAAGGTCCTGGCCTGGAGATCTAAGTCGACCTTGATCCGGTAGATCGTTACGCTACAGAGTAACGCACCTGTCAACCATAATTACGAATTCCAGATTTAATCTGTATCACGGAAAACCCTATGCCTTTCAAGCATGTCCATCACGTTAAGGTCACCGTCAGCGACCTGGATCGATCGATTGCGTTCTACTGCAACCAACTTGAGTTTGAGCTGATCTATCAAGCCGATCGTGAAAATTTGGCTTCCTATGATACGATCATGAACATGCAGGATGTCAAGCTGCGGATTGCCATGCTGACCCATCCGGCGAGTGGTTTTATGCTTGCCTTGATCGAGTTCCAAAATCCACCCTCGGTCGTACGCGAGATAAAAAATAACTACGTAGGTCCATCGAGCCTGGCACTGGAGGTTGATGATGCTAAGGCCGAATTCGACCGGTTGTCGGCAGCCGGAGTCATGACGATGAGCGGACCAACCGAAATTATGCGGGAAGGACGCCCGGTATCGATTGCATTTTACTTCCTGGACCCGGATGAAATTCCAATTGAAATTTGGCAGGCATTGGATTCGTAAGCCGGTTACTGTGAGACTGGACGCCCTAAAAGTAGCGCGGGTTGATTTGCTTGCGCGGAGCGAGTTCGAGTGATTCAATCGTGGCAGTCTTGAACCCGGTTGGTTCGGTAGTATTACGCGATGATGGGATCGATCGGTTTTCCGTGATCGACTTCCAGTCGTTTGCGACCGGGAATTTCGAGTTGTCGCGAGTCGAGGCCAAGTTGTTTCAGAATCGTGGCATGGATGTCGGTCACGTAGTGACGGTTTTCGACGGCGTGGAAACCGATCTCGTCGGTTGCCCCATGCACCACCCCCCGCTTCAGGCCGCCACCGGCCATCCACACACTGAATCCAAAAATATGATGGTCGCGCCCATTCGTGTTTTGGGAGCCTGGGGTGCGGCCAAACTCTGAAGCAAACAATACAATCGTTTCGTCGAGCATCCCGCGACGCTCGAGATCTGCGAGGAGTCCAGCAATGGGTTGATCAACGGCCAGGGCATTTCCGGAGTGGTTTTCCTGCAGGCCATCGTGAGCATCCCACGCTCCGGCCCCGCCGCCACCGTGCTGAATCTGAATGAAACGGACACCTCGTTCAACAAGACGTCGTGCCCCCAGTAATTGCTCACCGAACTCGCGGCAGTGTGGCTGGTCAAGTCCGTAGAGTGCCTTGGTTTCGGCCGTTTCCTGGGAGAAGTCCACCGCTTCCGGGACAGACCCTTGCATATGGAAAGCGAGTTCATAGGAGGCAATCCGTGCGGCCATTTCCGGGTCGGCTGGATATTCGACTTGCCGTAGGTCATGAAGCTGCCGGGCCAAATCAATGCCGACTGCCTGTGCCTCGGGTGCAAAAGGTCGCTGCGGCTGGCCATAGTCCAGCGGGTTTTGGGGATCAATCCGCAGCGCTACCGCGTCGTGTTTTGGTCCGAGATAGTAACCGTCTTTCTTATTCCAGTATTCACGATTTCCAATCGAGATGAATTGGGGGAGATTCTCATTGAGTGTGCCGAGTCCATAATCGACCCAGGCACCCAGCGTAGGGAAATTGCCATCGTTTAGATGTCGCCCCGAGTGGAACTGGGTTTGAGCACCATGGTTACTATCGGTTGTAAACATCGATCGCACCACAGCCAGCTTGTCTACATGCCTGGCAATGTGGGGAAACCAATCACTCACTTCGATGCCGCTCTGGCCATGTTTTTGGAATCCGATCTGAAGCGGGTAGAGCTGGTTCCGTTGATTTCCGTTGGCATCGGGAACCAGGAGTCGTTCGATCGCCAGTTTTTCCGGGTCCTGCACGTCGGCAAAAGGCGTTTCGGCGATCGTTTTGCCACCGTATCTATTGAGCATCGGTTTTGGATCAAAACTCTCCATATGACTGACCCCTCCATTCATGAAGAGCCAGATTACACTCTTTGCTTTCGGAGCAAAGTGAGGTTTGCCACCAGGGGGTGACCAGTCGCCTTGCTTTGCACACCCGTCGCGGTGCAGCATGGCACCCAGTGCCAGGCCAGTAAATCCCAACCCCATGTCGGCGAGAAATGTGCGTCGCCCGTGGACTGAGGGATCAACCCTCGATGAACAGGGGCACCGGGAAGAGCAGCGATTGGCATGGTTCATTTCGTCAGCTTCCTCACAGAGAGAGAACTCGCATGTATGGATTTATTTGGATTGCTTCCTGTCAGGAGTTGTTAGCTTCACCGTAAGGTCACAAAATCATTATGGTTGATTAACGCCCAAACAAAATATTTCCGCGCTTCGCTGGTAGAACCGTTGGGTAACTCCTGCCACGATTGGAGCGATCGCTTACTGGCAGCAATCTCCATGTCACACGCGGTTATACCGAGAAGGGTGGAAAATGCTTTGTGAATAAAAGTCTGCTCATCCACGGTTCCTTCAGAGAGTTGTGCTGAAATTTGCTCTGAGGAATCAAGGACAAAGCTGCTGTTGGCCAGCGCAAGTGCCTGCTGAGGCACAATGCTGGTATCGCGCTGGTAACATGCAGTCACCATTGCTTCATCAAACGTAGTAAGAAACAGGTTGCGATCGTTATTGGAGTGAAAGAAATAGAGGCTCCGTCTTTTTGAGGTGTCTTGTTCTCCCGGCGGTACGGAGGGGCCTCCGATGGTGGGATCCAGCCCTCCGGTATGTGCCAGAATCGAGTCCCGCACCACTTGTGATTCGAGACGTATTGCCACGCGGCGCCACCAGTAACGATTGTCGGGATCGATCCTCGCGGCTGGTTCACCTCCAGCCAGGGAAGAACCCATTCGATAGGCGGCCGAGTTCACAATCACTTGATGCAGATGCTTCATGCTCCAGCCGCTGTCGATCAACTCGACGGCCAGCCAGTCGAGTAGTTCAGGATGTGCCGGACGAGTCCCGTTATGCCCAAAGTCGAACGCAGTGGGGACCAGCGGTGTGCCCATGTGCCGCGTCCAGATGTGGTTAGCGGCAACACGAGCTGTCAGTGGATTGCGGCGATCGGTGATCCAGTTGGCCAGAGCAGTCCGGCGGCCGGTACTCTGTGGTGGAAATTCAACCGTAGGATCATCGGTTCGGGACTCGAGAAACCGTGTCGCTGTCCACTTCGCGCCCCAAAGCCGCGTGTACCGATCAGTTGGTTTGACCTCCGCTTCGACGAGGGCGAGGGCCTCTTTTAGCGACTCGCGGGCTACCTGGAGCCTTTCATCTGCATTTTCCTCATTGTCTTTCTCGCGAGCAACTTCTAATTGGGCGGCAGCCACACTGTGTTGTGCTTTCGCAAGGAGCGCCTGACGCTCGGCCCGAACCGCGGCGGCAATTTTCTCATGTGCGGACTCGCCCAGCGCGATGTTGTTGTCGTCGGACTTGTTGTCGGTGACTGCCCCTGTTGCCCTCGCAGCGTCGGCACATCGATCGACGCACACGCGATCAGCCTTCGCCTCAGCGACCGCCATTTCTGCCACCCTGAAGTCTTCTTTTGCGGCGGCAGCAGCAGCTCTTGCGGCATCGAGCGATGCGAGCTCTTCAGGCGAAAGGTTCATCGTTTCTTGTTGGGCTATCTGCGCAAGCAGTTCGGCTTCACGGTTTTCTGCGTCGACGAGTTTTTTACGAATTCGGTCAGTGGCTGCTTCCGCCTCGTCGAGAGCTCTTTTCGTTGCGGCAAGGTGCACGTCTATCACCCAAGGACGGTGCCCGGGTTGCCATGCGTCCAGCGGAAGTGAAACGGATTCAATCTTCAGTTCGTCGAATGCAAGTATTTCTGGAACCCCCGGCACGATGCTCGTCGATTTGTCGGGATTGTTTTCCTGGCCACGTATGAAACGGTAGGTAGGTGTGTCAAGCAGGCCATCGTATACTCTCGGAATACCGTCATGAGTAAGGTCTGACTCGCCGGGTACAATGTCGATCCGCACGTGATACGGTTCAAAGAACGCTCGCATCCCATAGAAATCGACCTGACGAATTGGGTCATACTTGTGGTCGTGACACTTGGCACAATTCATCGTCAGTCCCAGAAAACTCTTGCTGACGTGTTCGACCGTTTCTTC
>JAKVCB010000011.1:18795-52486 GCA_022448345.1 Pirellulales bacterium | reverse complement strand
TCTTGCTTGTCCTGATTCTGTTGTGATGCGTGCACGGTTCCTAGGACTGAGGTCGGTTCTGCGTCGACCACGTAACGGCACCAGTCAATCATCTCTACGACTTGGCGCACCGTCGCCGATTGAGGTCGGCCGTCGTTATGGTTTGTCGCCAGCCGTTGATTGCAAAACAATAATTGTGGTTTACCAAGCCGGGTGGCGATAAGTTCCTTGAGTCGCAACGTGGCCGGTGCCAGCCGGCAAGGGAACTCGGCCATGAAAGCAATCCCGGCTCCCTTGACGTGGGCCTCAACCTTATCGGCTTCCATTTCGGTCAGTTCCAATGAGGCCGCACAGTAAACGGCTTTGCCTGCGTGGCATGCTGCCAGAATGGGAAGGGGTCCGTACCAGCGGGCAGAGAGAAGCATGACGGCATCAATGTCGGCTGCAGCGACAATTTTCCGAAAACTGTCAACCTGGCGGATTCCCCAGTTACGGGCCGCAAATTCAGCCCGCCGGGCAACTGGATCACAAATGGCACGGACTTCAAAACGATCTGCCAACGCATGCAGGGCAGGGGAATGCCGTGATTCCCATGCTGGTCCCAGTCCGATTACGCCGACCCGAAGGCGGACACCCATAACTCAATCCTTTTTTTGACGTATTTCCTCATTGGTTGGTCGTTCTGAGATTATATCGCCTTGGGGGGGAGTCGCTCAATCGTTGTCCGAAAACAGGCCTCTTTTCCCTGCTGGGATTGGCGCCGGTGCTATCGTGACAACTGCCGGCGACAACGGCGTCTAACGCTTCTACAATAGGCTTTTTCGCTCCGAAAATGGGATGACTTCAGGGCCCAGAAACCGGGGTCGCCAGACTGGACCGCCTGCGGTGCAACTTTCTGTTATTATTCCGACGCTCAACGAAGCCTCACGGATTGCTGAGGCAATCGAGCGTGCTGCGGCGCTAGCCCCCTATGAAATCATCGTTGCCGATGGTGGCAGTTCTGACTCAACCGTCCAGATTGCCCGGCAGCAGGGCCAACAAGTCGTGGTATCGGAACCAGGTCGTGGTGTGCAGCAGAATGCCGGGGCGCGTCAGGCCCGAGGCGATCTGCTACTTTTTCTTCACGCCGATACCTGGTTGGAGTCCCAGGCCGCCGCGCAACTTCAGCAAATGGCCCGTGACCCGAGAGTCCATATGGGGGCCTTTCGCCAGAAAATTACCTCATCTCGACCAATCTACCGGTGGATCGAGAGGGGCAATGCCATCAGGGCCCGCTATTGGGGCTTGCCCTATGGCGACCAGGGTATTTTTGTTCGTCGCGATACTTTTTTTCAATGGGGAGGGTTCCCTGAAGTTCCCATTATGGAAGACTTGATTTTTATGCGGAAAGTCCGCCGGCGTTCAAGAATTATGTTATTGCCCGGTCCGCTACACGTAAGCCCGCGGAGATGGGAGCAAATCGGGCCGCTCACCCAGACCCTGCGAAATTGGGGCCTGTTGATAGCCGAGCGGGTTGGCGTAGCGCCGTTTGTTCTGGCCCGGTGGTACCGGCCGCAACGGCATGAATCGGAAGCGGGAGTTCATCGCACCAGGAACGATTCGCAAAAGGAATCCAAACTTCCGGAAACAACCGCAAGTTAGCCTTCTTTTCCGGCGAGAAGAGTTGTCAATCACGGCCAGCCATTCTAGACGGTTGGTGGGTATATTCCGACTGCGGCCAGCATTGCTCCAAGGCGTTCCATGGGAAGTCCCACCACGTTGCTCTCACTTCCTTCGACAATGTGTACCCATCCGAGTTGGTCCTGGTAGCCAAAGGCACCCGCTTTGCCAACCCAGCCATCGCTGTCAAGATATTCCTGAAGTTGTTCATCGGTGAACTTGTCCATTTTTAGGATAGTGCTTTCGACATGCAAATCGGGTGGGACTTGTGGTTGTCCTGGTTTTGAGGTGGGCCAGACACATACTCCGCTGAAGACCCGGTGGCGGGTTCCGTGAAGTTGTTGGAGCATTGCTCGGGCGTCGGTTTGGTCGATTGGTTTACCGAGGATCTGTCCCTTGCACTCAGCAACCGTATCGGCAGCGACGATAATGGGGCTTGTAGGGAACTGTTGTTCGGCGAGTTGTCGAGCGACGTCCTCTGCCTTCGAGAGTGCCAGTTCGTGAACGAGTTGGGCGGGACTTTGACCGTCGCGGGGAGCAGCTTCGGCCCCGTCGGTTGGGGCGACCACGGTGAATGTGTAACCCGCCTCGGTCATCAGTTGTCGCCGGCGTGGCGAACTGCTTGCCAGAATAAGCGGTGGTGCGGGTGAGTCAAAAACAGTCATTTGGTGAATCGTTCTGCAATAAGTGAGTTAGCGGGTGGAGGTGCGAGCGTAGTCTGTTATCCTGGGGCTGTCCATGTGACTGGAGGTA
Source organism: Pirellulales bacterium (assembly GCA_022448345.1). Taxonomy (GTDB): domain Bacteria; phylum Planctomycetota; class Planctomycetia; order Pirellulales; family Lacipirellulaceae; genus JAKVCB01. Next base: position 50,095 of record JAKVCB010000011.1, on the reverse strand, counting down.
TTCCCGGTGGGGCAGCCCGTGAGGAAATTTATTGCACCCCAGTCTTTTGCATCTGGTCAGGGAGTAGGGCAGCCACGCCCTTGGGGGGGCAAGCAACGGATGAAAAACAACGTGTTGCCCGATCAGGTCAGCCTCAAGAAATGATCTCTTCCACAACGAACCATGATGTCTCCACACGAACAACTTGACGTGCTGTTTGAAGACAATCATCTTCTTGCGGTGAATAAACCGGCGGGGCTGGCCACCATGGGAGTTGCAGCCGATCGACCCAGCGTTCTTTCCGTTTCCAAGGATTATATTGGCCGGAAGTACCAGAAACCGGGGAACGTTTATTTGGGGGTGGTGAGTCGTTTGGATGCACCAGTGACGGGCGTGCTACTCATGGCCCGGACGACAAAAGCGGCTGGACGGCTTAATCAGCAATTTCGTGAGCACCGGGTTGAAAAAGTGTATTGGGCGGTTGTGGAAGGCGAGGTCGAAGTCGACGAGCAAAGGTTGACCCACTATTTGCGGAAGGACGAGCGGCATCGAAAAATGCATACGACGTCAGCGAATACTCCCGGTGCCGTGGAAGCGGTCCTCGGTTTTCGTTCCTTAAACCGCAGTCATGGCCATACCTGGCTTGAGGTCTTTCCACAAACAGGCCGCAAGCACCAGATTCGGGTGCAGCTTGCCAAGATTGGCCATCCGATCCTGGGGGATCGAAAATATGGAAGCCGGGTTGCGTGGGCCAAAGGGATTGCCCTGCATGCGCACCGTCTGGTCATTGAGCACCCGGTAAAAAAAACAGCGACCGAGTTTCAAGCGGAACTCCCATCTTCTTGGAAGCATTTAAAAGTGATAGCGCGACCATGATGGCGCCGTGAGGGAAATTGTGTCGGCGAGGCAGGAGGCACCGTGATGCGACGTGCCATATCTTGGTGCGGGGGTAGCGTAAAATGATTCAAGCGATTACGCAGCCACCGGTTGGTTTATTTGTCTTATCGTTTGGCAAAAGTTCACAGTGATCTGGTCGCGGCAGGTCTGCTGGCACGTCGTGTTGCTAATCTCCATGGAAACGGCTTGGCGCGGCGGAGGTTTGCCGTCTACATTGAAACGGTAGGGGCTTGTGTGTCATTGGTGCAGCCGTCGTGACGACTGCTCGTGCTGATCGCAGCAGTAATTGGACGTGCAGCGGGTACGGGCTGTCTAGCGTTCCTCGAAGACCAGTTTTAAGGTCCATCTGTTGAATAATTCTGTGGTATCTGTATTGCAACGAACCGCGGTGTCGAGTGGGCTTTTGTCACGGCCTCAGCTCGATGACGTGCTCTCGGATTTGTTGGTCTTGCCCGATGGTTCGCCGCGCACGATGACCGATGTTTCTGACCAAGAGTTGGGAGAGAAGTTAGTCGAGCGTGAATATCTTAATCGTTGGCAAGTCGATCAACTGATACAAGGCCATACGAAGTTCCGCTTGGGTCCCTATCGTATTGTTGATGCAATTGGCAAAGGTGGGATGGGGCATGTCTTCAAGGGTGAGCACGAACTGTTGGGGCGGATTGAGGCAATTAAAGTGCTTCCCAAGAGTAGAAGCACGCCAGAATCAATTCAGTGTTTTCAGCGTGAGATTCGAGTGCAGGCTCAACTTGACCATCCGAATCTTGTCCGGATTTCCTATGCCGACCACGACGGCGATACTTTTTTTCTGGTCACGGAGTATGTTCCGGGTGCTGACTTGCGCCGTTTGGTGCGCCGTCACGGCCCGTTGTCGGCTTCGATCGCGGCTTCGATTATTTCTCAGGCGGCCAGTGGTTTGCACTATGCCCATGGCAAGGGATTGGTGCATCGTGATGTCAAGCCGGGCAACTTGTTGGTGACCCCAGAAGGATTGACAAAGGTTACCGACCTGGGATTGGCCTGGTATTTGCTGGATGAAGTCGGCTCGATCTCAAGCGGTCGGCCGAAGGCAATTGTGGGAACGTCCGATTATCTTGCGCCAGAGACAATTGCTCATCCGGAGCAGGTTCGACCCGTCAGTGATATCTATTCACTTGGATGCACGCTTTACTATGCGGTTACCGGCAAGGTTCCCTTCCCGGGAGGGAATACGTCAGACAAGATGCGGAGGCATTTGAACGAAACGCCGCTCAATCCACTCCACTTCAGTCCCGACTTGCCCGAAGCGTTTGCGGATGTCATTGCGAGGATGATGCAGCGCGATCCCGATCGTCGGGTTCCCACTGCAGAGCGAGTTATAGAACTCGTGAAACCATGGAGTACGGATGACTTTTCAGGTGAGGTGAGTTCTCTTGCCGAATCTTCCTCGGGGTCACTTCGTGCCGATCGAAATGTTGGCCAGAAGATATCGGCAAGCCTGGCAGAGACGGCGACCTTTGACCTGGATGGCCTTTCCGAGTTGTCCCCGGCACGCTCTGACAGCCAAAGTCAAATTTCGCAACCGACCGAGCCCATCGCTTCGAGCAGCGAAGACACGGTTGAACATGGTGATCCAGTGCCGAGTGATCCAGTGCCGGAAATTAAGGTCCGAGAGAATCCGCGCCGTACTCGCTTTCCGTGGGGGCCAATCGTGATCGCCATTTTTCTGGCAGTTGGCCTGCTCGCTGTTCTCCTGGCCGGCGTTTGATAAACCCTACGGGTTGGTAGATTGGGCTGCGTTGAGCTCGTCCCTCAGTTTCGAGGCCGCGCGCGCATCAAGGAAATGCCCCAGTACAGCGCGGGTTTCGCGGAAGAGCTTGTCAATATGGCGCTGAATCTGCGTATCCTCTGAGTGGTGAAGTTGTTCTTGTTTGTTCAGTTCGCGGTTGAATTGGGCCCGACCTTCAAGTTCTTCAAACTGATCGAGTAGACGACTTGCTTCGTCGAGCTTGCCGCTGTCGATCTGTTTGCGAATTCGGGCTAGAAGGATATTTCGCCGCGCTACTAAATCGATCAGGTTTTCACGGAGTGCGATGAGGGTTGCTTCGGCCTTGAGTCGCGGGTTGTCGTCGGGTAAAGGGACATCAAGGTGATGATGAATGCCCGGGATAACTGGCAGGCGGGCCAAGAGTTGGCCTCCGTTCTTGACAAAGACAAACTGCACTCGTGAATTGCCAGGGGCAATTGGTAAAGTGCCATCATCATCGGTCAGGCCTGCTAAACCAAGGTTTTCACTGCCAGTATCTTGCGTGTAAATTTCGTAGCCCACGAGAGGTGTTTTAGTATCGTCGCGGGAGTGGAGATGCAAGTTGGCAATAGCAGGCTTCCCTCTCAGGGCAATCGCAACTTGTTCTACTCGACCGCGGCGCCGGACCCCCAGGGGGCGTTTGGTGCCACTGTAAACGTTACCCAGGATGCTCTCACCCTGAGCTCCGTCCACTGTAACAAAGGTCCAAGGCACCGCCTGGATGCCGTTTTCAATGAGTGTGCCCTCCCGTGTGGTACGACGGAGAACCGGCAGAAATACATCTCCCTGTTTCGCGGGTGAAACGGACTTGTCTTTTGTGGAAATCTTGGTGCCCCTCAGGTCAAGCAATACGAGATCGTCATTTTCGGGATCAAGGCGCAAACGGGCAAGTGGTGCGAAAGTTTCCCACAGCAACATAAATGTCCGTTCGTTCACAGCGGCATACTGACGACACGAATCGTTTGCGATTTCTCCCCAGCGTTCCACGTAGCCATCGTATTCGCGGGCAGCGAAATGAAAGCCATCACCAGTCGCCCGGACCGTCAATAGTTGCAGCTTGTCAACTGCGGCAGGATCGGTGACAACATGGTCCAGTGGTACGGCGGCAAGATCGGAGAACATTTCTGAGCGGAGTGATGGACCGGCCAGTTGGATCGTTGGCAACCAGATGGGGCCTACTGAGGTGTCGATCCGTTGCTGAATATAACGAGGGAGTTCGATTTCAAGTTTTTCACGCAGTTGGCCAGGTGCCTCAATGGCGATGCGGATGGAGAGTTCATAAGGGGCGTGTTCCCAATGTCGAATTTGTACGGCCTCAGCGAGGCGTGTCGCTAGAAGGGACACGCAGGCGACGATTCCGGCCAGTGACAAGTGGACCAGTGCCGTGGTCGCTCGCGATGAGAGAGATGGCTTGCAAGTAGGGCGGCGCAGTTTTTGCTTGCCGCGCGAGATTTCTCTGCGCCAAAAATACAAACCGCACAGCGAACTCGATTCAAGGAAAGGCATTGTAATCAGCGTTGTGGTTGAGCTGGTACCAACCGCCAATCGGCCACATTTTGATACAGGTGGATCAGGTCGTCCCCGATTCCCTCAAGTTCTGTACGGTAGGCAAAATGATTGGTGGTTTGCCAGAGTGGAATCAACGGTAGGTCATTGTGGGCGATTCGGTGGAATTCGCCGAGCCTTTCGCGTACGTGACGCCAGGTTGAGGCTGAATCCAGATCGCGAAGCGCAGATCGCATGGAAGGACTTCCTGGATTTGCTGTTCCTGCCCTGCCAACCAGGGCATGGACATCAATCAGCGGCTCGGCAATGGTTAATTCAACGTAACGCAAGTCGTAGTCGCTGCTGTCTGTCAACAATGCTTCCTGGTCGACTTCGGCTAGCTTAATAGGAATTCCGATTTGTCCCAGTTGTTGTTGGATTAGATCGCACGCGGTGCGCGTCAACGCGTCAGAAGAGTGGGCAAGCACCAGGGGTGGGATCACAATTTCACCATCTGCCTCTGGTGCGACGTTGTCAGTCTCGCTGCTTGCGGCAGGATCTTCCTGGACGTTGTTGTTTTGCTTGTTGGGCTTGTTTTGGCTATCGGGCTTGTTTTGGCTGCGGGCGACACTGTCGGCGGCAACAAGTGCCAGGGTGGCCGCCAGCCGAGGTTCGTAAGGACGCGGCTTGACCTGGCTGTTGTAGCCGTATCGGAGTGGATCGCTCAACGACCGGCCTGGGGGGAGCGGGCCGCTAAGGACCTCGTACCCCGGTAGTTCCTTGCCAGCGGTAATAACTTGTTTGACGATCCGCTGGCGGGCAATTCCATAGCACAAGGCGCGGCGAAACTCCCGCCGTTGAAGAAGCTTGTTTTGCAGGTTGGGTACCAGGGCGTGTACGGTGGGCAGGCGGTAGTTGCCTACGGTAATATCCTTCACAGATTTCAAGCGGGCCACGCCCCAGGGAGGAACTCGGTCAAGGATCGTGACGTCTCCTCGCACGAGGGCCGCAATTGCCGTATTGTCATCGGGCATTGCTTGTTCGACAATCGCTTTCAGTTCGCCTTGACCCACGGTGGACTTCGCTCCGGTTCGTTCAAACCGAGCGAAGTCCGGGGAACGCTCCTGGAGCGTAAAAACCGTGCGGTTGTCTTGGGTGGGAGGGGGTGATTCGCTCCACACATCCGGCGCCAGGATGTGTCGGAACAGGGCTTCTGGGCGAACGAGTGGTTGGCGGAAATCAATACGAACGGTTCCCTGCTCGTCCACGCTGACTCCTTCACACAAATTTGCAAAAGTGCTGGAGAAAGAGACGTGTGAGGGGTCAGCCATTGCCAGTAGATAGCGGGCAAGTTCGTGACCGGCTATCACGGATGAAACGTCGGTTTCCAATTGTGCAGAGGTGTGAAAGTGGAGCGAGAGTTGACGGCCCGTTTGGTCGAGTTGTAATTGCCCGAAGGGGGATTCATAAACTCCCCCTTCCGAGTTGTAATCACGGAGTTCCACGATTGAGTGATGTAAGAGTGGTACGACGCGCTGGGCAGGCCAACTGTCGAGTCGGAACTCGCTGGAGGGAGGTGCTGATTCCAGGACCCCCACGATAATCTGGGGATGCTGTGTTTGAATGTGCTCAAGCAATTCGCCGATTTTTTCCAGTTTGGGCCAGATTGTGTGGGCTCGACGGGCAGCCCGCTGGGCAGCTGTATATTGTCCCTGCTCGAAATCACGTTCCGCCTGTAGTAGCTTGCGCTGGGCAGCCTTTTCAAACCGCGCCTGCCACGTGTTGATGGTGGAACTGGCGGCGCGAGGCATGTTCGTTGACAGCAGGTCGAGTACTGCCCGGGCACCGCTGAAATCCTGTTTTTTCAGCCGTTGTTCAATGACCTTTCCCGCAACAGTGTCGATAGTTGCTTGAAGGTCTACATGTTGCGGGTGGTGATCATGGAGAGAAATCAACACCGCCAGGGCCCGGTCATATTCCTGCTCCTGGTAGAGTGCTAAGGCATTGCTTTTAAGATAGTGGCTCAGGGCTTCGTTAAGACCTGGGTAGTCCGGGTAATCTTGGGCAAGCCGATCGTAGTAGCCAAAAGCGGCGTCGAAGTTACTTTCGTCGGTTAGCGAAGCAGCCTCTTCCAGCAACAGCTGTTCGAAGAATTTGATGCTCGAAATGTCTCCCCAGGAGAGGTCGTAAGTCTGTCCCGGGCGATTGACCAGGCGAACGGTTAAATTTCCCGCTGGACGGCTGCTAGGCATTTGCCGACCGGGAAAATCGAGGGGGAATATTTCGACCTCAGACTCGTCATTGAGAATGACCTGGTCGAAGGGGCGTCCCTCCAACAGCTTGTGCTGTGCCAACCCTGGTCGCACGAAGACCAAAACCAGCAGCAGCCCCAGCCCGGCCTGCCAGGGAGGCAGAGGTTGCCGATTTGGATATGGTTGGTTCATGGATGCTCCACTTCAAGAAGCGTTCCGTCATGTGCCGCGACGAGGTACCGTTTTCCAAACGGTACCAGGCCGGTAGCTAATGGTTGCCCCAGATCGCGTTCACCCAGGAGGCCTCCAGTGGCAAGGTCCATTGCCTGGATGGTCCCCTTCTTGAGCGAGAGGAGGAGGGTCCGGTCGGTTCCCAACGGCGGGCCCGCCAATTCTCCATCGTGAAGAGGTACCTTCCATTTTACCTCGCTGTCGGTAGTAAGGCAGACCAGTTGGTTGTCACTGGTGGCCATCAGTAACTGGTTGGCTATTGCATAGGGGCCCCAGGCGATGTTTGCCGAAAGTGTGATTTCCCGGGAAATTTCTAGAGTGGACAGTTCAAAGGATGCGAGTCGTCGGTCGTTGGTACCGATCCAGGCGTGATTGCCGGTGACCGCAATTCGGGTCGACAGTGGCATCGCACCAATGGGCGCCGACCGGACAGCTTCGAGGGTTGGCTGGGCTCCGTCGGTCAGTTGCAATTGATAGATCATTTCGGTGCCGTCGCACAGCACACATTGGTCTGTGGGATCTTCCGGGATGCCAACCGGCAGCCAGGCAATCCTCTGGCGAGGTTCAAGGCGAGGCTGAAAGGCAGCGACTTCCCGGTTATTTTGGGCTGGATCGCAGTACAGTACCTGGCCAATTTCCAGCGGGACAACGAATCCGCTTCCCAGTCGGGCTGGAGAAGTCGCTAGTGGACCACTCATTTTAACCCAACGCGCCGCTGTCCTGGCTGGATCATAAGCAACCAGCCACGGAGTTTCTCCATCCGTTCCAAACACCGCGCGGCCAGCCCCGAGGTCAATGGCCGAAGACAGTTGGGGCGGACTGGCAGGTGTATTCACAATTTTTATCGGTTGGTCTTCGACACCTTGGTCGATGGCTTGCTGGTCAAGCACGAAAACGGCGCCATTGGTGTTGGCCGTGGTGATGATCTGGTTGGTTGGGTCGACAATGGGAGTTCCGGCTGGAGGGATCGCCAGGTCGGTTTCCCAAAGAGTCCGTCCGGTGGCAATATCCATGGCTGCAGCGGCAACTCCTGCTCGGCCTTTGGGGCGGCGAAGATGGAAGAGTGTGCCGTCTCGCGATTGGAGTGGATGATCAAAAACCGCCCCACGATAATTCTTGGCGATATCACGAACAGGCAAACGGTTGTCAGTTGGCTGGATGGCGTATTTGTTCAGTTGGCTATCGGCAACCCAGACAAAGCGGTCTGTGAGCAGAGGAAAGCCAATCACGGAGCGAGCGGATGAAGGGGCGCGTGTTGCGACCTGGCTTAGTGCCGAGGCATCCTGTTGGGGGCCGAGTTCATACGCGTTCATTTGCCCACGGTCGGTCAATACAATCATTCGACGACCAGAAACCAGTGGCTGGGTAAGTACCAGTCCAGTCAGGCGGTTATTGTTCAACGATTTGGTCACCCCGCCATTTTCACCAATTGCCAGCAAGTGGAATTGCGAACTTCCAACACCCCGGTTTTCGAAAACCGCAAGCTTGTTCAAGGCCACGACCGGGGCGACACGAATGCTGCCAGGGGAGTGTCCCAGGTAGTAAACACCGGTACAAGAAAGATCGTCCAATGAGATCGAATACACGCTCGAGTGGTTACCCACGAGGTAGAGTCGATGGCCGGCACCATCCGCCACGGGGGGGACGTGCAGCGACTGGGCAAACTGCAGATAACCAGAGATTGTTCCCGTACCAAGCTCGACAATGAACAGGCGGCCTGACTCGGAAGCGACAAATGCTTTGTCACCCAGGAGTAGCGGCTTGGCAAACGGTTTGTCGAATGGTTGCCTCCACTGCAATTTTCCAGTTGCCCGGTCAAGTCGCAGGAGATCATTGGTCGAGGCATCGCGGGTGATGACGTCCTCACCGATGTTGATCACATAAGGATGGGGATCGAATCCAGTAAATCGTCGCCACGACAATGCGCCGGTGGAGGCTTCCAGGCCGTAGAGAGCGCCGTCGGCATGGAAACAAATGATTCCCGTTGCCTGAATTTCGCCACGGTCACGATGTTGGGCCAAGGCAAGTTCGGCAACAATCGGGGAGGGAGGATCGGTTTTTTTGGCAGGTGTTTCTGTGGGGATAAAAGCGATGTCGTTTTGTTCAGCCAGTGAGGTCTGGTGGACCATCTCCTGCAGTTTTTTGTGGGTTTGCCGTTCCGGGTGTTGCTTGACAAGCAGTTTGTACGCTTCGTACGCTGCCGCTGTATCGCCGCTGTCGATGGCTTCTTGCATGGTCTCGACCGTAGCTTCTGCGGCGACAAGAGATTCTTGTCGCCGTTCGACACGAGCCAGCGTTTCCCGGATTTCCTGCAATTCCGCGTCATCACGGAGCTTCTTGGGAATCAGCTTGGGGTTGACGCAAAACTGCAAAGCCTGATTGGAGAGTTCAACGAGTTCACCCGCGGCAGCGGGGTCAGGTTCGGTTTCTGCTTTTCCTGCCAGCCCACTGGCAATGCGAGGCAGTAGGGTTGCTAACTCGTCGTGTGCACTGTCGAAACTGGGTTCGTTTTGAACGGCGGTGATTTGCTTGTTGGCGACGTCAAAGGCCAGTTCGTAGTCACTACGACCTTCGGTGGCCCGCCGCAGTCTCGCCATTGCCAGTTCGACCGAGGCTGGACTCTGTTCGGGATGACCAGAGAAACGTTCCAGAAATCGTTCGTAGTGGGAAATGGCCTGGCTATAGGAGCCGTCGCTCATTGCAGTCCGCGCCAGATCCAGTTGGTCGTCGCCCGTATCTCGAAATAGCAAGTACCAGGTAACGATTCCGCAGAGCACCAGCAGAATGAGCCCCCCCCCGCCAAATAGCAATAGGGGCGAATCCCATTCATTCTTGCGGCGGGCAGGTTTCCGGCGAGATTGACGGTTGCGAGTTTTCTTGCGCGATGATCGTTTTGGGACCGGCTGCTCGTGGTCGGCAGCAGAGGCATGATCCTCCAAAGTCGCCGAGTCGGCAAAGAGGTCCTCCGTAGGCGGCGACTCGATTTCAGTGACCGATTCAGGTGCCGTTGGCTGCTGGGGCAAAGTCGGCTTTTGTTCGGATTCTCCCTGGAGAGGTGTTTGGAGAATTTGCTCCGCAATGTCTGCAGAAATATGTTTCTTCTGAACCAGAAATTTGGCCAGCGATTTTGCGGGCATTGTGCCAGCCCCATCGCCAACTTTTTCACGTAGCTTTTCAAGAAGACGGGGGGAGAGTACCCCTTTTTCCTCGAGTGCAGCGATAAACTCTTGAGCGTTCATGGAATGGTTGCTGGGGTGAGGTTTGGGGTGGAGGTGTGCCGGGGGAATTGAGTGTGCCGGGTCTTCAGGCGGGCGTAGGTCACAAATCGCCTTCCTCGTAGGTCATAAGTCTAATTTCTTCCATGCCGACTGCCGAGCCACCATCCATCGCTGTGACGACCCGCTCGTGGGTGGCGTCGCCGTGCGCCTGGACAAGCATTTTGGCGGGCCCGCGTCCATGCTTGCCACCTTTGCCTTCACGAGCTTCGCGAAGTTTTGCCCGCATTTCCTCTCCGCTGGTTGCTTTTTGCTCGTCCTCCCAGAGTGGTGCTCCTACCCAATAGATGTCGTCACCATCGATCCGCACGGTCACCGAATCTTTCTCGAGGTCTTCGACGGTGACAGCTTGAGAGGCTTCGTCACTATCCATGGGAGGAACCTCGATCGATTTTTGCAAGGCAAACGCTGCTGTAATCATAAAGAAAATCAGCAGCAAAAAGGTGATGTCGACCATAGGGGTCATATCCATTTCGTCCTCGGAGTTGTCCTCCTTGGCGGGACGTTGCAAGCCCGGTTCCGGTTCGTGAACATCTTCGTGCGACATGATAGGACCTATAGCGATCGCCGTTTCGGCGTGTGCTCAGTTTGTTTCCAGGATAGCAAGATGGATCTTGACGCCTTCAATCTTTGAGACTTCCTTGATGACCCTCGCCACTTCGCGAAAAGCGACCGTTTTGTCCGCTTTAATAACGATATTCGACTTGTTTTCTAAAAACCCTTTTTCGACAGCAGTACGGATTTGTCGGTTGCGCTCCGAGAGATCGTCCGATAATTGAAATTCGGGGATTTTTCCGTCGGCGGCATACACGGGTGCATAATCGAGACCCCCTTCGCCAACCGTGAAGAGCGTGGAATGAAGTTGACTGACGCTCACGCCGTGATTTGCTTCGGGAAGTTCGACCGCCGTTTGCTGGTCGGGAGTCGAGGCGACGAGGAAAAAGATCAACATCAGAAAGGTGATATCAATCATCGGCGTAATGTCCATTTCCGCGTCGTCGGGACGGGTTTGCCGGGTTCCGAGTGACCCGTAGTTTCCGTTTTCCTCACTGGTGTCGTCAGTGAGGTCAAAAGTACTTACGGAACTCATGCCCCTGCTGCCCTCCGCGCGGGAGTCGCTGTAAGGGGTTTCATTGAGTCGAGCAGATGGGCGGTGCCGACGCTTAATAAATTTTCCATCTTGCGAATTCGCAAAGTAATTGTGGCGCTGCAGATCAATAGCGGTACTGCTATTGCCAATCCACATGCGGTGGTGATCAAGGCCAGCATGATGTTTTCGGCCATGAGTGCTGTGTCGACCTTGGTTCCTTCACTCAGGTTGGCGAAAGCTCCCATCATACCAATAACCGTACCGAAGAGGCCCAACATGGGGGCCGTCTTGATGACGGTCGTCACCCAACTGAGTCGATGGTCAAGGTCGGCAAGCACATCTTGCTGAAACCGCTCGGACAATCGGCGCCGCAGTTGTGGGAAATCGAGACTTCGCATTTCAACAGCGAATAACGCCAGTTGTGGTAAAGCCCGACGGTCGTCTTCACACAGGGCGATCGCGCCGTCAAAATCAGCCGCGTTAAGCTTGGTGTCCAAATCATCGAGAAACTCATCCTGATCGTCTTCGTCGCGAAATCGCACATTCACGACGCGTCGCCATGCCAGGACACAGTTAAAGCCCCCCCATAATGCGAGGATTCCCAGGGCTGTATAGACAACATATCCGATCAGGTTAAAAAGTGCTTCCATAGGATTGCTTTATCTCAGGTCTTGTTCTTCGACACTGAACTCAAACGTTTTGCCCTTGCGGCTGACGCGAAACACCGTCCTCCGGATGACATCCAGTTTGCGATCACCGGCCGCTTGCTGTTCAAGGCCGAACAAAATTGCTTGGGCTTCGGGGGGATAAAATTGCAGGACAATACTGCCATGGCGGGCAATTCCCGCTTTGCGGGCCAGGCGGTTATCAAGAATCGCCAGCGGGGTGCCAGCCGAATTCATGTAAAGGCGTGTTTCTTGTGGTGGCTTTCCATTTCGCACGTCGGGCTTGGCTTGACTTAAATTGTAAGCGTAATAAATCTGGTTGTCTCTCCCCAGTACTCCAAGTTCAATCCCAAAAAAGTCGAGCCAGCGCGCATATTCCTGGTTCGATTGTGGCTCGAAACGAATTTGCCGTTGCGGTTCGTAAAGAAGATCTCCTTCGCCACCAATTCCAGCCATTCGTTCGTCTCCAAGCCCCTTGCCCTTTGCCGGTTGCGAGTCAGCATCGAGGTTTTCATCAGAAAGTATGGCGACGCGCTGTGATACAGCGTTGGCTACAGAGTTAAGCGTGTCGTGAAGTTTCGGTTCATCAAGTTCGGGTGCGTCTTCAATACCCGGTGGTTCCAGGTCTCGCTTCAAACCAAGGGCCGCATCGGCCGGTCGCGAGGCAACATCGACCGGCTTGACAGGAATGGCAACCTGGCCGGCGGTCAATCTCCGGGCGAAGTACACAATCACCAAGGCAACCACGGCCGCGCCAATCATGATGAGCAGCGAAACAAGCAGGCTCGAAATGCGATCAAAGCTATTGACGGCCAGGCGGTAATTCGGAATTGTGGGCAGGAGATTGGTGCTGAACTGGCCTCGTCCCAATGCTTGAACACAAAGTCCATAGGCAACCGAAAAGCTAAGTCGATTCTTGGTGAATGGTTGGGGGACAGCGGTCCGGTCCTCTGTCAGGTTGACAAACTCGCCCGGGACGGTGACTTTTTGGTCGAGGTTGCGGGATAAATATTGCTGCAAGCCAGGTAGCTTAGCCGTGTTGCCCAGGACCATCACCTCCTCGATTTGAACGTCGTGATGGTTGTCCAAAAAAGATTCCAGGGAACCCTGGATTTCGGCCGCCAAATCGCGAAAGGCAGGTTGCATTGCCTGCGCAAGGGCCGTCGGGTCGTCGGCCTTTTTTGCATTGCGTTTAAGGTGTTCGGCTTTTGCAGAAGTAAGGCCCAATCCCTTGGACAAAGCCTTTGTGAAATGGTTGCCCCCAATCGGGAGGTTGTCTTGCCAGGCCTTCTGCCCGTTGGTAATTACGACATCCGTGGTATTGGTTCCCAGGGAAATCGCAACGATCGAGCCGGGAGCATTTTCATCCTCTTCGCCGACAGGGGGGGGATTGCCAATCCGATCAAAGCACACATAGTTTGAAATCGAACACGCGCTCAGTTGAATGATTGCAACATGGATGCCCGCCTCTTGAAAGGGCCGCAAAAATCGAGAGACATGGCTTCGCTTCATTGCGAATAAACCAATCTCCCTAGCCGGTGCGCGCTTGTTGTCTTTGGTGGTTTCTGTCAGGAGTTGGAAATCCCAAACAACATCTTCCAGGGCATCTGGAATTTGTTGTCGAGCTTCGTGCTGGACGATATCGGAAACCTTCTTCTTCGAATTCGGCGGCAACTGGATGAAACGGGCCAAGCCACTGTGGCTTGGCACCGAGATTGCTACCGGGTCACCGTTTATCTCGTTGCGAGACAAAAATTCTTGGAGTGCATTACCAATCAATTGGTCGCGATCAGCCCCAGATTGGGGCAGGATAGTCGGGTACGGGATGTAGTCGAAGGCTTCGATCACAAGCTCTCCGGCATGCTCCTCGTGGGGGCGGCAGCAAAGCGCTTTTAGCGCACACTCCCCTACATCAATCCCCCATGCTGCGCCAGAGTGTGCCATAACTAGAAGCCTCTGTTCCGTTTTTTTTTGGTCGTTGCCGCAAGCCCCACAAACAGGGGGAGGGCTGCTTCAAAGTCCACTTCTTTTTGACGACAATTGCCACCTGCAAATCCTATTGTAGTCGTGTCCTTTCAAATGAGTAACAGGCGTTACCAAGTCCTTGGGGCAGGCTGTTGGGGGCCGTGATCGGTTGAATTTGACGCTTCCCAGAGGTGAATCAAATCGTCAGCGGTGAATATTCCCTTAACCCTTTTCGAAGAACAGCTTTGCGCCTTAGTGTTTTTTTTCTCAGAGCCAGATGTGGACAATTTGTGAAATTTTCTCTGCCAGTTGGGCATGCGGCAGAGGGAGTCTGGGGTGTTTACTCGAATACGGCATCAGGCCGTAAGGCCCGGTACCAGTCTTTCCATTGCTCAACCACTTCGTACTGTTCTTTGGTGGTGAAATCGTCAGCGAGCCCAAAACCTTTGAAACGGCGACTCGTAAACCGGAGGCCATCACGGGCCTGCTGCACGACCCGCCTGTCGGGGTCGGTCAGTGCGTAAATCAGTGTCGGTACCTGGTCGAGTTGGCCAGTCCGGGCCAGCGCACTGACGGCCAGTAAGCGAACCTCTGCGTCTGGCGCATGGACCAATTGTAGCAGTCGTCGAGCACTTTTCTGATCCAATTGACCGACTATCAGGCTGTTGGGGTTTTGGGCAAGGGCGTCAAGTTCCTCTCCCCGTTGTCCATCAATCATCGCCAACATGTCGTCGACTTGTGTGGAGGTTTGCTGGACCACGATTTGCCCATGTCGCATGGTGGCGTTGGCGACATTCGTTGGCAGGCCACGTCCACCGGTGAGCATCCCTTCTCCCAGGCTGGTACGAAGACTTGTTTGGGTTGAGCGGACCAAAAAAAGAACGGCCAAGGCTGTATTGGTGGCACCAGTGTCGCCGCCCGTTTCCCACCCCCCATTCGGATGGACATGCTGCCGCAAATATTGATAACCGTCATTGTACCACGATGGTTCCGCAACCGAGATCCCGTCGTAGAGTTCCTGGAAACTTTTACAGCGTTCCAACGTGTAAAGATAATATTCGTTGTGAGAATCAACCTCAATCGAATAGTTTTTATCCATCCATTCGGTGGCAGCCACGATGGCAGGTGCCAATCGGGATTCGTCAAATCCCTCGATATAGATGGTAGGGCGAATTGCAGGTTGGGTTCCTGGCCCCTGCCGCAGTGTTTCAGGAAGGTCCTCGTCCGCCGAGGCAGCGTCGTAGTTGGGCATGTCTCCAAGCATGTCTGCCGACAGCAGGACACTGCTCAAGCCGGCCGCGAGCATTGTCGGTCGGAGTTGATCGGGATTTTGAGCCAATTGTGATTTTTGTTCCTGCGATCTGTCGGCACCGCCAACGATGCCCTGATACCCCCACCCCCCGTCCGGGTCTTGCACGCGAAGTAACCAGTCGATCATCTTTCCGGCGGCAGTCCCGTCAATGGTAAAACCACAACGGTTTGCTTCCCAAAGTGCCAGGGCCGCATATTGCGTCTGCGAGGTATCCCCGCTCGGCTCATTGGCATACCCCCATCCGCCATGCTCTTTTTGTTGCTTCATCAGCCTGTCGAGATACTGCTTGATGGAATCGCGATGTTGCTTGGAGTCGAGTTCGCAGAGGAAAAGGACCGCAACCGCGTTGTCGTAAGCCGATTTGTTGTCGATGTATAGGTTGGGCGTCTCGCCAGACTGGAGAAATTGTTGGCACGCGGCTACAGCCTCCAGTACCTTTGGATGGTTTGACTTGTTGGCCTTCACGAAGGCCAATGCGATGATGCATTTTCCGCCCAGGCGGGGACGGGATGCCTGGGCCAGCCGCTCGAGTCCCTGGTTGATCAGTTTCTGGACATCGCTGCTTTGGGGAGTCACGGCCTCAGCAGGCCGGGTGCTCAAGCCGCCAAGGAGAACCGCGGAAATTGCCAGGGCCAATGCTCCCACCACTTGCCGTACGAGAGCACCCGGTGTCGGCTGGACTATCCAGGCCAACGGGCTACCCCATTTTTGAGTTTGTGGACCCATCCTGTTGTCTCCTGGCTACATTTACAGGTGGCCGTCGAATTTTGTTCCGGGAAAATTCGACCTGCGAAAGACAGCGCTTTCCCTGGTTGGCCAGCCAAGTGGAAGCCAACGGGAACGTCCAGGCGAGCAGGCTCGCGACTGGAGGTGCCTCTCAACGTGCTATAACAGGGCGCAGATGGTCCTGCTTTGCCAAAGGGTTCTATGTTCCGCCTAGCCTGCGTTCCACCCAGGTGGAAGGTGGTTTTAGACAGCCGAGATCGGCTGTCGCAAGCCGGGGCAATAGAATTAATGTTAGCCACTGCCAGGCGTAAATGTCAACGTCTTGGAAGCTCAACCGCCACCGAGGCCCGCTGGCCCGCCCGGACAAAGTCGGGTTTGCCCTTGCCTGCCTCCTGGGCTTGCTTGTAGGAAGACGGGCCGGCCATTCGGGAATTTAAGCCGCTTAAATACAACGTCGTTTCGGGTCGGCTGGGCACCTGGATTGAGCTGGTGTCGTCCTGCCGTAGGGCGGTCGCTTGGAAGCCGGCTCTGGGCCGTTTGGCAGAAATGGTGTATTGGCGAAAATGGACAAGGCTGGCAAGACTTCAGCCGGACTTGCGACCGACGGTGTTTTCCATATTATGGGGGGTCTTGGACAGGTAGCTCAGTTGGTAGAGCACAGGACTGAAAATCCTGGTGTCGCCGGTTCGATCCCGGCCCTGTCCACTCCGACGCTGTCCACTGCGGAAACCTCGCCCCGGCCCCGGCCCCGGCCCGAAGCAGTGGCCACCCAAAGAAGACCGGTCACTGGAAAACTTGCGGAGGATGTCAAGCCGTTTCTGGAAAGGGCCATGGTTGGTCGCTTCGGTGCATTTCTTTGCGAATCTTTACGGAGTGAGCCACCTGGGAGGTGAACCACGCGGTCGTGCCAGCGGACCTTTTCCGGAGTTCCGTTAGCCAAGTCTTCTTGTCCGTAATGACATCATGCTGTTGTGGACATACAAGAGACGTAGATCGTTCGTTAAGACTTGTAATCCCCCCGGCGTGGCAGACGCTGCCGGAGGTGGCTTGTACTTCCAAGTTGCCATAGAAGAACGGGCAAGTTGCTGTAGAAGCACGGAATCGACCAAGGATTGAACACCGTCATTACCGAGGAGTGGTTTTTATGAATAGCCGAAATAATGCGATCGTGTTTTGGGGATGTTTCATCGCGCTGATCACAACTTCGTTTGCATTTTTCAGCCGGATGTATCTCTGTGGGATGCGGTTCAACAAGGAGTTTGGGCTCGATGAGACCGAGGTTGGCGAGCTAATGGGGGCGGGCGTCTGGCCATTTGGAATTTCGATTATTCTCTTTAGCCTGGTGATTGATAAAGTTGGCTATCGGGTGGCGATGGTGTTTTCCTTCGTTTGTTATGCAGTCTATCTGGTGCTGGCCTGGATGGCGTATGGCGCGATTCAAGGTGTGGAGGGTAAGGCGCTCGAAGCGGCCCAGTTGTCAGGTTACAGCCTCCTGTACTGGGGGAGTTTTATTCTCGCTTTGGGCAACGGCACCGTGGAGGCCTTCATCAATCCGGTGGTGGCAACGTTGTTCAACAAGGATAAAACCAAGTGGCTCAATATTCTCCACGCGGGTTGGCCGGGTGGCCTGGTGATTGGGGGCCTGATTACCGTTGCCATGGCAGATACGGCGGCCAGCGGCGATTGGAGACTTGTTTTGGGGATTGTGGCGGTTCCGGCCGTTGTGTTTTTCCTGATGCTTTTCGCGGTGAGGTTTCCCGTGCAGGAACGCGAAGAGGCAGGAGTTAGTTACCGCGAAATGCTTGCCCAGTTTGGCGGTTTTGGGGCCTTGGTCGGTTTCGGTCTCATTTTCTGGCAATTGGGTGAAGAATTTGGCTGGTCCTGGGGGTGGAGCCTGGCTTTCACGGCGGTGACAGTGGTGGTCTTCAGCGTGTATACGCGAAGCTTGGGAAGCCCCATTATGGCGTTTTTGATCATCATCATGATACCACTGGCCACCACAGAGATTGGGACTGACGGCTGGATCAGTAATCTTATGGAAGAGCCAATGAAAGCACTTGGCTATAATGCAGGCTGGGTCCTTATCTACACTTCAGCGATCATGATGGTCCTCCGGTTTTTTGCCGGACCCATCGTCCACAAGCTTTCACCGATCGGGTTGTTGATCGTTAGTTCCGTATTGGCCATTGCCGGCTTGTTTGCGCTTTCGGAAACAGGAAGTTCAGGACTATTCTTCATTTTTGCTGCAGCGACACTCTATGGGGTTGGGAAAACTTTCTTCTGGCCTACGATGTTGGGGATCACCTCTGAGCAGTGTCCCAAGGGGGGGAGCCTGTCGCTGAACGCGATTTCGGGTATCGCCATGATTGCCGTTGGTGTGGTCGGTTTCCCTTTCATTGGATATGTGCAGGATAACACCGCAAGCGCGGAATTGACTGCCAATGCCCCAGCTACGGCAAAACTCGTGCTCGAGGATAAAGAAGTGTTTGGCATCCTCAGCTACACGGCCATCAATCCGGATAAGAAAACGATCGCGATCGAACAGCAGGGTGAGGAGGCGTCTCACGCTTTAGAAACTGCCACCAAGGCGGGGCAGTTCACGGCGCTGGCGAAGATGGCGATCTTTCCAACGTTTATGCTTGTTTGTTACATCCTGCTCTTCGTTTACTTCCAGGCGAAGGGGGGGTACAAACCGGTTGAGCTTACCGGTGGAACTTAGCGGCGACGCAAGTCTGGTAGAGCCCGCTGATGGAGCACACAGCCAAATTGCGCAGGCCGGAACATGGCTGGCTAGAGCATCATGCATGGCCGGCTAGAGCATGCATGGCCGGCTAGAGCATCATGCATGGCCGGCTAGAGCATGAAGTGTGGTTCGACCTTTGTAATCAGGGGAGCCTGCAGGAAGGGAACCTTGTAATAAGGCTGGCCCTGATGGGTTGGAAAATTAGTTCGCCGGCAGGAGCCGGAGCAAGCCCCCACCTAAGCAAGGATGGCCATGCCGCCAGCACCGATCCAGGGATCGCGCTCAGCGCGCCATTCTATGATGGAAGCTAGTTCCACACGAGATCCCGAGAGCAATGGCTCTAAAGCGGCGCCATTTACGCACACTCTCGAAGTGTGCTGGCCATGCTCCAAACAACCCGGGTTCGTGCCTGCGGTTTCACCATTTTTGGTGTGAACACCCCCCCCATCCCACGGATACGGTTCGTATGGCTTGTTAGCCGTGGTCGCGTTGCGCAGAGACCGAAATCGCGCCTTGCACCTCGCGCACACCGACCCAGCAGCATCTTTGTCACCAAGAACTGCGGCCGGGTCTGCTTCCGTTGGCGGTGGTTGGAGTCCAGTTCGCCAACCAGTCTTTAGCCAACCATATCTTTGAGCTTCTTCAGCGGGCGAATCTTTACCACGTTACGGGCAGGTTTCGCCTTGAAAATGGTCGGCTCACCCGTGAAGGGGTTGGTTCCTTCTCGTTCTTCAGTCGCCGGTTTGTGCTGAACCACGATCTTACAGAGACCAGGGATCGTGAAGGTATGTGGATCCTTGCTGAGGGCCTTGGTGATTTCGTTGTTCAATGCCTCAAAGACGTTAGCCACATCCTTTTTGCTCAGTTCGGTGGCTTCAGCGACGTTTGCGAAAACTTCGGTCTTGGTTGGGGGTTTGGCAGCGGCGTTCGCCATAATGTCACATCCTCCAGATGGTAGGTGGGAAAAGAAAATCCTAAGTTCGCGGTCCTGCGAAGAGACGATTAAAATTCTGTCAGCCAAAAATTTCAAGCGGGTAAATGGACTGTTTCCCGAGAAAAACCAGCTTTTATTACCTGGGTTCCCAGCAGTCTTTACGGTTATCACCTGGATTTCAGGGGCGCGGGGTCAGCTTGCCGGATCTGTAGATTCGCAATAAGATTAACTACAGAAACGGGTTGCGCATCCAAGTGTAGCTTTCCTGTGGCCTCCAGGGGGCCGATTTCCCCGGAAAATCGAGACTTTATTGTAGCGGTTGGCCTCGGCGACTCAATGGAGAGCTGACGGTCATAGTAGTTGGACGGGTTTCTCCAGCCCAGGTCGATTTGTGGATAGGTCTACCGCCACCATGTGCTGCTTGCTTGATTATGCTCGAAGCTACCTGGTCGCAATGGTCACCTTGATAGCTGTGACCGCCGGGGTGCTTCAGCCGTCACTGGCTGCCGATCCAGCCACAGAGCCGCCTGCGGCCGGTGAGGCCGGTTTCTATGATCCAGGGGCAATTCATGGTGTCTATTTGCCCATAGACCGCAAGTTGGCTCGTGGCCTGTCGCGGGTTCGTGAACGGATCGGGGCAGGAGAATACACCGAGGCGGTTGCGTTTCTGGGGGATGTGCTGACCAGCGAGGAGGATTTCTTCGTGGTGCATCCTGACCAATCAAGTCGGTTGTTAGGCTTGAAGTCGATGGTGCGACAACTCATCAGCCGTTTGCCTCCCGAAGGTCGCTCGGCTTATGAGTTGAGCCAGGCGACGCGCGCCCGCAAGCGGGTGGAGGAGGCGATCAAGGCAGGTAACTATGCGATTTTAACCGACGTCGTCCGCCAATATCTGCATACCCCTGCCGGATACGAAGCAGCCTTGTTGTTGGCGCAAAGGTCGACCGATCTTGGGAATCCGGCAGCGGCAGCCCGTATCTACCAGCGGATGCGCAAAATTCCACAGGCCGTAGAGCTTTTTGAACCACAGCTTTCTCTTTTGTTGGCGGCAAGTTGGGCCGCCCAGGGAGACGCGGGCCGCGAGCGTCAGGTGTTGGAGCAACTGCAAGCGAGAGCCGATTTAGGGGAGTTGGTGGTGGGAGGCACGAATGGCCTTGGCGCGTCTGAGGCAGCACTGCAACTTGCTGCCCTCAACCCTTTGTTGGCCAGCGAACTCCAGTTGCCGTTGCGGGATCCAGACTGGAGAACCCGATTGGGGAGTCCCGCGGGCAATCTGGACGCACCCGGCGGTCCACCGCATAGCCGCCTTCGCTGGCAGGTTCGGGTTGCCAACCATCCTCGTTTGGAAAGTTATTTGGAAACACGGCAGAAACTTTTAAACCGTGCCGGGGTGCCGCTGGTCGGATTGGTCACGCCCCTGGCGGTTGGGGATGTCGTGATCACCAAGACGGCCGATATGGTGGTTGCCATCAATTGGCAGTCGGGTAAACGCATATGGGAAACCCGTTCCTATGAGGAAAATACATTTGAACAGTTGCTGGCAGGCCTTGATCGGGCCGAAGCTGATGCCCCAGTGACGAGCTTCGCGCATGCGATCGAGCAGCGGATTTGGAATGATGCACTGGCAGCTGCTCTCAGTAGTGATGGCGAGCGGGTTTTTACAATCCGCGGTTTACCCCTGATCGATCGCAATCGGCGGATTTCGCCTGGCCGCATGCCTATCTTTGGCCGTCGGCTTGCCATGATTGAAGCAATGACGAATCGCCTGGCGGCCTATGAATTGGCCACGGAAGGAAAGCTGGTGTGGGAGGTCGACGGCCGGCGCGCGGAGGGGGACCTGGCTGGTGTTTTCTTTTTGGGCGCACCTGTGGCGGTCGACAATACGCTTTATGTCCTGGGAGAAATCAAAAGTGCCGTTTATCTAGTGGCCCTTGATGCACGCACCGGGGCATATCGCTGGAGGCAGCTCCTTTTGAGTCTTGAGCGGGGGGTGCATCTGGACCTTCTGCGGAGTCGCGCGGGAGCGGAACCGTCGTTAGCCAATGATCTGCTGGTTTGTCCTACTTCGGCTGGGGCCGTGGTGGCGTTTGACCTGTTTACGCGATCACTCGGCTGGGCCTATCTTTATCCGCGGAGTGATGCGGTAATGCACCAAAATGGTATGTTGCTGCAGCGCCAAGTGCCAACTGCTGATAATGAGTTGCTGGGGCGCTGGCTGGATGGGACGCCAAGAATTCACGCCAATCGCATCATTGTCACCCCTCGCGACAGTCCTGAGATTCACTGTCTTGATCTCGAGACTGGGGAGTTGATCTGGAAGCGAAAACGCGAAGACAACCTCTTTGTGGGTTGCGTGGACCAGGAGGTCGTGTTGTTGGTGGCGCCCCGGCGGGTTGTGGCGCTCAGTCTCCAGGATGGGAGTTCTCTTTGGGCGGAACACTCAGGTCAGTTCCCCCAGGAGGCGTTGGTCAGTGGGCGGGGCCTGTTGAGCCAGGGGAGCTTCTATCTTCCGCTTACCTCGGGTCAGCTTGCTGCCATCAATATGGCGGACGGCAAGATGGTGATTGCGCCGTCGCAGCAGCAGGTTATGGGTAATTTAATTTGTCATCGAGGTTCAGTGATTTCACAATCCGTGATTTCTATTAATAAGTTTGAACAACGATCGGCGTTCCTGCGGCGGACTGCCGAGGCGCTGAAGGTCAATGCCAACGATCCGGTTGCCTTGCGAGACCGGGGTGAATTGGCGCTAGCCAGCGGTCAATTTGAGGTGGCGGCAGAGACACTGCAGCGTGCCTACAAAGCGGATCCAGCGGATCTCGACACGCGACAGCTTCTGGCGGAGGCGTTGTTGCATCTTCTGCATCGTGATTATACAGCCTATCGTGACCAGTTGCCTTTGCTTGAGGCGATTGTCGACGATCCGGCCAAGCAACTCGAGTTGATGCGACTTGACGCCGAGGGATTGTGGGCGACCGGGCAAAACCTGGAGGCATTCGCCGTTTTTTTGCGGATTGCCGATCAGCAGGACGCTCAGAGGCAGGTCCAATTGACGCCCGAACACACGGTCCGGGTTGACCAGTGGGTGCGTGGACGGTTGAAGGTGCTTTGGAAGCAATCCTCCGGGGAGGTTCGTGAGCAGATTCGCCAGGAACTGGTTCGTCGGTCTCGCAAAGCGGTGGCCAGTGGGTTAGTCGCAACTCAGCAACGGTACCTTACTTGCTTTGCCGGGTTGCCAATGGCCGATGAGGTCGCCTGGCATCTTTCCCGACAGTTGGTCAGCCGGCGCGACCTTCCCGCCGCCGGGATGGCCCTTTATCAATTGCACAACTCGACCGAGGAATCCTATCGTGCCGGTGGGGCCGTGTTGGCCCTTCAGTTGATCGACGATCCTGAAAATAAAGATGAGTTGGTTTGGCAGCAGTCGCGAATCAGGAAAACCTATCGGGCGGTTCCCCTGCCGGATGGGCGGTTGGTGGAGGATTGGTTGAGTGAGTCCTTTGACAACCAAAATTTCCAGTCATCAACGAGCATGGCCGGTTGGTCAACCCATCGGATTGAATCCCGCGAAATTGAGCTCAATTCCACCAAAGCGGGTGGTCGCCAGTCGCGTCCTCCGCCGGCAATGCAGAGGCTGAGGATTGAG
Source organism: Pirellulales bacterium (assembly GCA_022448345.1). Lineage (GTDB taxonomy): Bacteria > Planctomycetota > Planctomycetia > Pirellulales > Lacipirellulaceae > JAKVCB01. Next base: position 27,112 of record JAKVCB010000011.1, on the reverse strand, counting down.
CAGGCACGCCATGTGGCCGCCGGTTCCACCCACTTTCGCATCTCGAGTGATCTGTCGCAGTTGGCGGCCATCAATCGTTGGGGAGAAGTCGTGTGGCAGTTCAACCTCGGGCGGCAGGCAGCCCAGATCAGTGGGCGAGTGCCTCGCTTTCAGGCCAGTTATGCTGCCCGGTTAGGTGACCGACTTTATGTCAACGTGGGGCAGGAAATCGTGGCTGTCGATACTAGTGCAGACCGACGAGCGGGCGGGCGCAGTATTCTCTGGCGGAGTGAAGTGCCGGCACGTGTTGCAAAACGAAAAGTTGGATCGAATCGCGGACCTTACCACCACGCGTCCGGACGACGCCGAGTCGTCGACGAGAAAGGGCGTATGGTGTGTACCCTTGGGCCTGCTACGTCCGAGGGGGTTGTCTATCAGAATCACGAGGCACTTCAGTGTGTGGATCCGCTCACCGGAGAGACTCTCTGGCGTCGTACCGATATTCCCCTGGGGGCTGAACTGCTGGGTGACGAGCGACTGGTCCTTGTCAAGCCGGCTTCTTCAACCACGGCGATCCTGTTGAATATGGTCGACGGAGCGACGGTGGGTCAATGTGATGTTCCGCAGGGGCCGTGGCTTATTTCAACCGGCCATCGGGTCGCGACCCTTGAACGTCAAGCCGACAACCATTACCTCGTGCGAATCGTCGATTTATTGACCGGCAAAATCGAATGGGAGCATCGTTGTAAGTTGGGGGCACGGTTTCGGGTGCTGGAACCCGATGCGTTGGCGATCCTGGAGCAAAGTGGCGAGTTTCACTTTGTCGATGTTGCCAGTGGGACCGTACTGTTAACCGACCGTTTGCAACTCCAGCAGCCCTTGGAAAGTATTCACCTGGTACGGGACGACGAGCGTTTATTTCTGTTTGCCAGTGCTCGACCTGATCGGCGCAAAGAGAAGCACGTTGCCATTGGGGGGCGTTACGCGCTCGTCAACGGCTTGGTCTATGCATTTGATTTGAACGATGGGAAGCCGTTGTGGCCAGTGCCGGCCACCGTAAAAAATCAAGGAATTGCGCTCGATCAGCCGGTAGCTTCTCCCCTGTTGGTGTTCGCCAGCCGAGTCATGCGACAAGATTCCAGTGGTAACCAGACGAATCTCAAGGTGCTTTGTTTGGAGAAGGTCAGCGGGCGCAGCGTTTACCGCAATGCCTTGCGGCCCGATACCATGAGTGGCGAGTTTCGTATTCAAATTGAACGTGGTCATCGGCCTTCGGTGGCAATTCGGACTTCGGCTCAGGAGATTCGTCTTGAATTAACCGAAACCCCATCTCCCCCGGAGCCGCCTGCCCAGCACCTGGCGGAAACCGGCCTCGACAAGTCGGGTGGTTTGTGGGAGTTGGGGCGAAAGGTTGGCCGCGAAATCGCGGATGCTTTTGATAATTCCCGCGAGGTAAACGACGGACTGAAGAACATGGGAGTTCCTTTTGGTCCCGAGTTGTCCGACGAGCCCAAGGGGCCGATCGAACCATAAAAATCGGGGTAGGCTTTGCCGTGGATTGAGGTTTGTGTGAAAAACTTTTTGTTAACCAGCGGTGGCATTTACCAGCGGTGCCGTTTGGCGGTGGCTGTGGCCCGGAATACCTGGTTGGTGGTCGGGCTGCTGTTCGCACTTAACCCACAGGTAATTTTGGCAGCTGATTCGAGTGAGGGAACTCCGCTCCGTACAGTGGTTAAGGGGGGGTTGGGTTGGCTTGCCCATGAGCAACATGAACTTGGTCACTGGACGGCCCAGGGACGTTATCCAACGGCGATGACCGCGCTGGCGGGGCTTGCCATGCTTTCGGAGGGGTCGACACCGACCCAAGGCAGGTATGCCAGCAACATTCGGCGTGCCGTCGATTACCTGGTTCGGCAGAGTCGTCCCAATGGCTTGATCGGTGATCCGCGTCGTGATGACCGTTACACTTACGGACATGGGTTTGCCATGTTGTTTCTCTCCCAAGTGCTTGGTGAAGAGGAGGATATTGATCGTCGTGCAGATTTGATTCGTGTTTTGACTGCTGCAGTTACTTTCACTGGCCAAGCGCAAACCAAGGCAGGTGGGTGGGGCTACGTGAGTGCCAAGGATGGTAATGGATTCGATGAAGGGTCGACCACGATCACCCAGGTTCAAGGATTGCGAGGGTGTCGTAATGCCGGAATTTCTGTGCCCCGCGAGGTGATCGACAAGGCGGTTGCGTATATCAAAAGTTGTACCCTGCCTGAGGGTGGAGTGCAGTACAGCTCCAAGGGAGGGGGGGGGCGGCCAGCCATTACTGCCGCCGCGGTCGCTTGTCTATTTAACGCCGGTGAATACGATGATAATTTCGTTCCTCGAATGCTCGAGTACTGTCGCAACAGCCTGGGTGTCGGTTCGCAAACATCGTATGGCCATTGGCATTATGCACATTTTTATTACACCCAGGTTCAGTATCGAGAAGGGGGTACCACCTGGCGTAGTTATCGTGATCAAGTCCGACGGAAACTGCTTCGAGAGGCGAAGGAAGTGCCATTGCCCAATGGGATGGGATACCACTGGTCCCAAGGCTATATTGGCCCCGTCTATACCACAGCCCTGAACCTCATTATGCTTCAGCTTGACAATGCCTGCCTGCCAATCTATCAGCGATAAATGCCCTGGAGGGCGTGCTGTTTTTCCTCCTGTCCTATGGAACTAACCATGAATAATCCTGAGCCCTCCTTGAGTGAATCTTCGATTGATCGTCTGGTCACTGCAGCAGGTGAGATTCGAACGCAATTAGCACGCGTTGTGGTTGGCCAACAGGAGGTGATTGACCAGCTTTTAATTGCGCTATTTAGCCGTGGGCATTGTCTTCTGGAAGGAGTGCCTGGCCTGGCGAAAACACTCATGATCAGTACTTTGGCCCGTTCGCTGAACCTGACCTTTAGCCGTATCCAGTTTACTCCCGACTTGATGCCTGCCGACATTACCGGTACCGACATCATCGAAGAGAATAAGTCGACCGGTACACGTGAAATGCGGTTTCTGGCGGGGCCAATTTTCTCGCATGTTGTGCTCGCAGATGAAATAAATCGTACACCTCCCAAGACCCAGGCAGCCCTGCTGGAGGCCATGCAAGAGCGGCATGTTTCGGTGGGGCGGATACGCCACGAACTTGGGGATCCGTTTCTGGTGCTTGCCACGCAGAATCCGATTGAACAGGAAGGGACCTACTCCCTTCCGGAAGCACAGCAAGATCGCTTTATGTTCAAAGTCCTGGTCTCCTATCCCAGCTTTGATGACGAATTTGAGGTGGCCCGTCGAACGACTTCCAATATCGATGACCAGGTTGACCCCGTGCTTTCTGCTGAAGAGATCATTCAACTGCAGCAGGTTGTTTGCAGTGTGCCAATCAGTGACCACCTCACGCGATACACATTGGCATTGGTGCGCCAGACCCGGGTTGGGCAGGCAGGTGCTGCCGATTTTGTTCAAGAACATTTAGCGTGGGGGGCGGGTCCAAGGGCAGTTCAGTATTTGATTCTTGGCTCCAAAGCTCGGGCATTGATGGCAGGACGTCCACATGTGGCAACCGAAGACATTCAGGAGCTTGCCAGGCCTGTGTTGCGCCACCGGATTGTGGCGAACTTTGCGGCTGAAAGCGAAGGGATTACCAGCGATGATATTATCGATCGGCTGCTGGAAACCACTCCTTCCCACGAAGATGAACTCGCGCGGGATGATCGCTTTCAGCAGTTGTTCGTATCGTAGGCTAGAAGCCAGGCTGCCTCCGTAAGGGGCAATGGGTCCATCCAACCTTCGGCGTTAAACTGAGTGGCTTAAAAATGGCGACTTCCAATCGAACGTTGTTGCTTCCCGAGGTGGTTCGCCGTCTGGGAGGGCTTGAGATTCGCGCGCGACATGTGGTCGAAGGGTTGATGAGTGGTTTGCACCGAAGTCCCTATTACGGCCAGTCGCTCGAGTTTCGCCAGCATCGGCAATATACCCGAGGCGACGATCTCCGCCACATTGATTGGAAGGTGTGGGCCAAGCAGGACCGCTTGTATGTCAAGCAATACGAAGAGGATACCAATCTGCGGGCAACTCTGTTGGTCGATGTTTCTGCGAGCATGAACTACGGACGCGGGGCAATGACCAAGTATGAATATGCCACCACGGCCGCTGCGGCCCTGGCTTTGCTCTTGTTGCGGCAGCAAGATGCGGTGGGCTGCATGACGTTTGCGGAGGAAGTAGGGCAGGCTGTGCCGATGCGGACCGGAAGATCGCATCTCGCTACTATTTTGCGTTCGCTTGAATCGATGGAGCCGGGTGAGAAAACATCGCTCGAATCTATGTTTCGGATCGCTGCCCAGCGGTATCCAAAGCGGGGAATGATGATTGTGGTTTCTGACTTACTCGTCGATGCTGAAGAAACTCTAGCGGGGCTAAAGATCCTTCGCCAACGGGGGCACGATGTTCTCTTGTTTCACATTATGGATGACGATGAATTGGATTTTCCATTTGCAGGGCCGGCGCGGTTTGAAGGGATGGAGTCGGCTGACAGCCTCCGTTGTAATCCACGTGCGCTCCGCGAGGGATATCTTCGCTCACTTGGGCAGTTCCTTGCCACTGTGAGGCGAGGGTGTGCTGCCACCGGCGTCGAATATGCGCTCGTGCGCTCGAGCGACCCTTTTGATGCAGCCCTCCTGACATTGCTCAGTCGCCGAATGAATATTCTGCGCCGCAGCGCCTGATTTAAAGAGGTCTTGCCGGAATGTCATTTTTGTATCCCCTTCTGGTGAGTGTAGGGCTTCCTTTGGTGGTGGTCCCGCTCATTATTCACTTTCTCAACTTGAGGCGGCAAAAGCCTATTTCGTGGGCTGCCATGATATTCCTTCAGGAAAGCCAGCGCCGTAACCGAACCTCGATTCTTTTTCGGCAGCTCCTGTTGTTGTTGATGCGGATGGTCGCGATCGGTGTCCTCCTGTTGATGCTTGGCGGGTTGATGCTGCAAGATTCGTGGGCACGCTTTTTTGGTTCCCATACCACCCACCATGTCGTCCTGGTCGATGACAGTTTTTCCATGAGCGATCAGGCTGAAGAAGGAGATGCGCTCGAAAGGGCCAAGCAGGTCGTCCGTCGTGTTTTCAGTCAGGCCAGTCATCAAGCGGGTTCGCAGTGGTTAACGGTCCTCACCTTCACGGAAGCGGCACGACTGACCGCCGGGGCCGAGCCCCAGTTCTACCATCAGCCGGTTGGAGATCCGCTTCAGAAAAAGATGGAATCAACCTTGGCCGCACTCGTAGTGACCCAGGGCGATGTGGGGCCTGCCGAGGCTCTCCGTGGCGCAGCCCGGCTCCCGCAGACGGCGGGAAAGGAAACGCAGATCTTACACGTGGTTAGTGATTTGCGGGCCCGACATTTTCAGCCCGGTGATGAGCTGCGCGATTTGCTCGTCGATCTGAACGACTTGTATGAACATCTTCACCTCGTGCAATGTGTACGGCGAGCCCGGCCAAATCTTGCCATCACCTCTCTGGCTGCCGAGTCAGGTTTGCGGGCTGCAGGGGTGGAGTCGTGGATGGCCGTTTCGGTGATCAATTATGGAAAGCAAACGGCACGCGATGTGACCGTGCGGCTGATGCAAGATGGCTCAGCGTTGCCGACGCTTGTCCTCCCGGAAATTCTTCCAGGGGAAGAAGCCCAACGGCGATTTCGTACGCGATTTGTCGGTGTCGGAGCCCATCAAATTGAGGCAACCCTCGATACGGATGCCGTGATCCTCGACAACCGACGTTTTTTTTCGTGTCAGTTGCAGGCGGCGGCACCGATTTTGATTGTGGATGGATCGCTGGACGGTCAGGATGCTTTTTATCTTACCAAGGCAATTGCCCCAGGTGGGGCCGTGCAAACAGGCTGGCAATCTCGCGTCGAGTCGCCCGCATTTCTGCGCGATGTCGCATCGCTTGAGCCCTATGTGGCCATTTGTTTGCTCGATGTCGACCGGTTGAGCCCCGCCGCCGAAGAGAAGATTCAAGATTATGTAGAGGCGGGTGGCGGCTTGGCGATTTTCCTGGGGGAAAATGTAGACCGAAAATACTACAACGAAAAATTGTATCGGGAAGGAGATGGATTGTTCCCCGTGCCCTTGAAATTGCCAACGCAACTCTTGGATGCCCAGGGAAGCGGCTTGCCGGACATAAGCATTAAAGATCACCGACTCTTTCGCGCGTTTACAGGTGAACGCAACAGTTTTTTACCGCTGGTCATGATTGATTACTACTATGCCGTCGCTCCCGGTTGGGATCCTCAAGCCGATTTGGAAACGACCCTCCTGGCTGAAACGCGGGGGGGTGCGCCACTGGTCGTGGAAAAACGGTACGGAAATGGGGTGGTTGTGGCTCACCTCACCAAGTTGTCCCCTGCGGAGACGGCGCTGGGGGCCTGGTCCAATTGGAGTCTTAACCCGGTGTTTCCGGTGCTTGCAAACGAGTTGATCGGCTACCTCGCTGCCAAAAAAGTGAGCGAACCAACCTGCGAAGTTGGGAATCCGATGGAATTGTCTGTCGACGAAAGTCAGTATGCCACCACAATGCGGTTTCGGTTGCCCGCCTTGTCCAGTCATGACAGTCGCGCACCCCAGGAGATTCTGGTCGAAGGCAAGGTGGTTGATGGAAAGGTGACAGCCCAACTTGATGACGTGGCTGTCAGTGGGTTTTGCCAGGTGGAATTGACTTCGGTCGATGGTAAGCAGGACGTGCGGTCAATTGCGGTCAATGTTCCTCGTCTCGAAGGAGATCTTGGAATTCTGGATCGTGCCGAGATCCAGCGGCAACTGGCCCCTGCCCACTTCGAATTTCACTATGCCGACCAGCTTCGCGTCGAAGAACACAGGACGGCTGGGTTTTCTATGAGCAGTGCATTGCTGGTCATCCTGATTGGCTGTTTGCTTTGTGAACAACTGTTGGCCTATCTCGCAAGTTACCACCCACCCACGACGAAAGTGAGAGGTTCTTGAGCAGCGTGCTTGCCCTTTTTGGATTTGGTTGTGCTCCGTTGTTTGCGGAGGTGCAGCGTCAGAGCTACGAATTCGCACGAATTCGTGAAGCCAGCGATCCGCGCCTTATGTGGGTAGCAGTCGTGTTGGTGGCCCTGGTGATTTTGCTTGGCGTAGGGTTGTTGTACCGACGCGATACCCAGGAACTCAGGGTTGGCACGCGCTGGGGGTTGTTGTTGCTTCGTTGTACGGCACTGGCTGGGGTGCTTTTCTTTTTTCTCGATTTGCAGAAACGTACGACACGCGAAATTGTTGCGGACGGCGAAGTCGTCGTGCTTATCGATGTGAGCCAGAGTATGGGGATTGCCGACGAACCGTTGATTGGGCCAGGTGAATCCTCCCCCCGGCATGAACAGGTAGCCGCTGCCCTTGGGGAATCTTCGTTACTGGATGAGTTGCGCAAAGAGAATAACGTCATCGTATCCGGTTTTGATTCGGAGGTGGTGCAACTTGCGATGCTCGACCGGAAACCAGTCGTGCCTGATCGTGGTGGTGAAACGGTGGTTGCTCCAGCCGATTCCTCTGAGCAGCAGCGGTATGATTGGATGGAAATGCTCCAGCCGCGCGGGGCCGAAACACGTGTTGGCGATGCCCTCCGGCAGGAAATCGAGATGCCTCGCCAGGGGGCGCTGGCAGGCATTGTCCTGATTAGTGACGGAGTCGAAAATGCGGGTAGTAAAGCCGTTGCCGCCGCGGACCTGGCACAAACAGCAGGGGTCCCTGTTTTTGCGGTTGGGATTGGGTCGGTCGAGCCTCAACGGAGTGTGTTGGTCAGCGATCTCATTGCCCCTCGCCGCGCGTTCCCCGGTGATTTGCTTACCATCACCGCCCATGTCCAAGGGAGTGGCTTCGCAGGCCGTGCGGTTCAAGCAGAACTGACCCGTCAACCAGTTGGCGACGCGGCCGCACCGCGCGAGCATATAGCAAAAGAGCGCATTGTCCTGGAAGAAAATGGCCAGTTGGTCCCGATTCACTTCGAGCTTGAATCACCCACGGTGGGGAGATTTAAATACACGGTCGAAGTCAGTCCACTCGCTGGGGATACCAATCGGGAAGACAACCGTCGGGAAGTTGAGGTGGAGATTGTCGATCGTAAAACACGTGTGCTGCTGATTGCCGGGGGCCCCTCGCGCGATTACCGGTTCCTGCGGACTTTGCTTTTCCGGGATCCCAGCATGGAGGTCGACGTCCTCTTGCAGTCGGCATTATCAGAAATTTCTCAGGAGGCCGACCTTGTTCTTAATGCCTTTCCGACGCAAAAAAGTGACCTTTACGAGT
>JAKVCB010000011.1:17212-18785 GCA_022448345.1 Pirellulales bacterium | reverse complement strand
CGAGTACGACTGTATTGTTGCCATCGATCCCGATTGGACGCAACTCGACGCGGTCCAAATTGAATTGCTTGATGGATGGGTTGCTAGTGAAGCAGGAGGACTTGTTGTCTCTGCTGGACCGGTCGAAACGGCCCGCTGGATTCGGAGTACCGAGCATGCCGCGCTGAAGTCACTTTATCCGGTAGAATTTCAGCGCCGGTTTACCTTGCTGGACGATGGCCATTTTGCTGGGGAAATCGCCTGGCCCATTGAGCTCGATCGTGCTGGATTGGAAGCCGAGTTCTTGTGGTTGGAGGGGACGGGGGCTGACAGCCTGGCTGCCTGGCAAAGCTGGCCAGGCGTGTATGGGTTTTTTGCGGTGAAAGGGCCAAAGCGGGGGGCGACAGTTTACGGGCGGTTTGCAGATCCGGAGTTCGGCAGTGGGGAAAATCAACCCGTTTATCTGGCTGGACATTTCTACGGCGCCGGACGTGTGTTCTACCTGGGAAGTCCTGAAATGTGGCGACTGCGTATGGTCGATCCAGCTTATTTTGATACTTTTTATACCAAAGCCATTCGGCACGTCAGTCAGGGGCGGCTCCTGCGGGGTTCGTCGCGAGGAGCCTTAATGGTTGAACACGACAGGGTTGATTTGGGAGAAACGGTGGTTGTGCGAGCCCGCCTCACGGACCAGCAGCACGAACCGCTACTGGCAGCATCGGTCCCCGTTCAATTAATTCGTCCCAATCAACAGGCCGAGGTGATCCGTTTGACGGCATTGGCCGATCAACCAGGTGTCTTTGTGGGGCAGTTCTCGGCCAGCCAGGCAGGGGTTTGCGAAATCGTGCTCACCGTTCCAGGCCAGGCGGACCAGCAGTTGACCAGGCAAATCGAAGTGCGGGCGACTGACCTGGAGCGCTTGGCTCCCGAGCGCAATGCCAGCCTGCTTGCCACCGTTGCCGACGTAACGGGGGGGGCTTACTATCCGGAATTGACGGTTGCCCTCGAAGGCGACGCGGATGTGTTGCCGGTGGCTGCCCGAATTCCTGATCGCACAGAAATTCGGGTGCTGGATGGCGCGCCCGACGAAAAATTTGCCCGGGCCCAGGTTCATTGGTTGCTAGGGATCATTTGTGCTGCTTTGTTTTTAGAGTGGATCATCCGACGGTTGTGCCGTCTGGCCTGATCGCTGAAAGGTTCAAAAGTTTAGATTTTAATTCCCTCGAGTACTCTCCGGCTTGACTCCTGTGACACTTTCATCGTCCACCAATAGTAACATTCCCACAGCGGTTAACTCCGTGCTTGCCCGGTTGCGACGGTCGATCCGACTCTACGTTGCTGCGGAGGGAGTGGCTATGGTGGTGGCATGCCTGGGTGGCCTGTTTTGGATGGGGCTGTTGATCGATTGGGGATTGGAACCCGGTGTTGGCCTCCGTGTACTGGGGTGGATGGTCGCGGTTGTTGTATTACTTTTGGTCACCTATCGGTATCTGCTGCAGCGTCTGATGACGCCACTTCCCAATACGAGTCTGGCGCTTTTATTGGAACGTAGTGACCCGCAACTGGCGGATCATGTTGCAACCGCCGTATCACT
>JAKVCB010000011.1:0-17202 GCA_022448345.1 Pirellulales bacterium | reverse complement strand
ATCACTGGCTGGTAATTCCGGTCCATCAGACTCGTTGCTTGATGAGTTTTCCCGACGGACAGGTGTGGCTGCCACCGAAGCGGTATCGAAGGTCCAGACGGACGGGTTGCTCGATGGGCGTGCGGTGCGTCGGGCGATTGTGATAGCCTTGCTGTTTGTGCTGTCGGTTGTTCTGTTAGCCAGTTTTGCCAAAGGTACCACGGAGATCTTTCTCAGGAGGCTTGCCCTCTCAAGCGAATCCTGGCCTCGGCAGGTACGTTTGACGGTGCTCGACTTCACGGAGGAAGAAGAGGGTTACCGGGTTGCTACCATGGCCCGCCACGATGATTTTGAGTTGACAGTCCATGCAGATATTGAGGGTCGACTACAGGCCCCTCGTAAGGTGCAAATTCGATTTCAATTGCCAGACGGTCGCCGCGGCCAGGATTACCTCATTCGGGTTGGCTCGGCAGTTGCCGGTCGTGATAAATATCAAGCCTACCGTTATGTGTTCAAAAATGTTCGTGATGCTTTAACCTTCGACGTTTATGGTGGTGACGATCGAGTCACAAACTTGCGGTTACGGGTGGTTGATCGGCCAGAACTTGTGCATGTTCAACTTAATTGTACTTTTCCAGAATATCTTCAGAGGGCTCCCCAGTCTTTTCGCTTTGTGCGTAATGCTCGCATCCCTGTGGGAACGAAAGTGCACGTGCAGGCGACGTCGAGTAAACCTCTTCGGGAGGCCCGTGCAACGAGTCTTGAGGGAGATTATGGACAAACGTGTTCATTCCCAGCATCGCCTGCCGAGCAGGTGGAGTTCGACTATGGAGTCCTTGGTGGCGACGAGATGTTGCTGATCGGCTTGCAGGATACCTACGGTGTATCTTCGGGTGAGCCATATCGATTGTCGCTGTCGGCAGTGGCCGACCAGGTGCCTCAGGTCTCGGTTCACTTGGAGGGGATTGGTTCGGCAATTACCCCTGCAGCAGAGATTCCGGTGGCGGGTCTTGTTGCCGACGACTATGGATTGCAGGATGTGTGGTTTGAATATTCCCTGGATGGTAGTGCCGAGTACACGCAGCCGTTTGTCAGTACCGCACAACAGAAAACGGTTGTGGAGGTTGCCGAACGCCTGGATCTTCGTGATGGGCTTCTAGGGGCCGATGGTGAGCAGGTGGTGCCAGTCGTTGGGCAAAAGCTGACACTCGGAGTGGTTGCCCGTGATCTCTGCGATATCGGTCCGGAACCTCGGGAGGGGCGTAGCCAGCAGTTTCAGCTTGAGGTGGTGAGTCCGACCGATCTGCTTTTACGCATTGAGCGTCGCGAATTGGCATATCGCCAACGTTTTGAGGCAATCCTTGACAAAGTTGTGGATACGCGTGGTCTTTTGGCGCGGATTGAGTTTCGTGAAGAAGGGGCGGCCGAACCGACAGCGGAGGAGGCAGCGTCCACCGATTTTCAGCGGGAGGAAACACTGCGGAGATTGCGGCTGTCGGGAGCGCGGCAAAATGTCACCCAGGCCGCCGATGAAGTGCTTAATGTGGCGGAAGGTTTTGCGCATTTGCACGACCAGGTGGTCAACAATCGTATCGATGATTCAGAATTAAAGCAGCGGCTGAAGCAGGAGATAGCAAATCCACTAAAAGAAATCGCTCAAGAAAAGATGCCTCCTTTGGAATTGCAGTTGGATTCTGTGATGGCCATTCTCGCTCGCCAGGACGAGGCCGCAGCCGGCTTGCGCCAAGCCATCCGGATGACGGATGAAATTCTGGCAGATATGCAATATGCGCTTGAGCGCATGCGGGAGTTGGAAACGTATAATGAAGTGGTTGCCCTTTTGCGAGGAATTATGTCGGAACAGGACCGGCTGAATAATCAAACCAGAAAACTCCGTAAAAGTGATTTACGGAGTTTGCTCCAAGAGTGAATGGGCTTTAAACACGCAGGAAAAACATGGGTAAGTGTGTGATCCAAACCGCCAGATTCGACCTCCGAAAAAGATGGTTCTTCGTGGGCGTCGTTTGCGTGATTGTCTGGGGAGGATCGGTTGCTGCGCAGGAGCCGGCTTCTGCCGAGTCGCCGGCACTCGCCCAGGATCTTTCGGTTCGTCAGGCATTGCTGGCCGATCGTTATGAACGCCTGGAGATGGTGGCTGCCCGCCTGGCGGAACTTTCGGCGGGGACCGATCCGCAGCGGGCCCGCCGTTTGCGAGAGGCGATCGCACTGAGTCGTGAGCACGATATGGCTTTGCGATTCGAAGAAACCGTGCGACTGCTTGAAACAGAACGGCTTGCCTCTGCTGTGCGCAATCAGGGTGCGTTGCAGGGCGAATTGCAGCAACTACTCGATCTGTTGCTGAAGGATAATCGGCAAACCGATATCGAGTCCGAACAACGGCGCATTCGCCGCTATCTGCGCGAAATAGGCAAGTTGATTCGTTGGCAAAAAGGCATTCGTGCGCGCACGGAAGCCGACGATCAATTTGAAGCACTTCAGCGGGATCAGGCAGAGGCAGCCCGACAAACTGACCAACTCGGGAGCCAGATTGAAGAGGCGGAAGGATCTGCTGCTGCCGACCTGGATGCCAGTGGTGAAGGGCCCGACGACAACCGGGCGCCTGGCCAAGGCGACCCACCGAAAGGTCCGGAAGAAACTGAGCCCTCACCGACAACGCCGTCAGCGGATGGCGATTCGGATACCGGGTCCGAGAATCGCGAACCACCAACGGACGATTCCGGGGCCGGGGGCGAGTCGCCATCGGAGGGGTCTTCCGGAGAGGAGTCTTCCGGTCAGGCTCCCGGCGGGGAAGGATCCTCCGGCGAAGAAGCGCAGGAGTCGTCTGCCGAACCGATCGAGCGGGCCAGTTCCAAACTGCGGCTGGCCGCCGAGAAGATGCAGAGGGCCCAGGAGAAACTCGAACAGGCAAATCGTGGCGGCGCCTCTCAAAAGCAGCGAGAGGCCGTCAAGCAGCTTGAAGAAGCGCGGGCTGAGTTGGAACGGGTGCTTCGTCAGTTGCGAGAAGAAGAAAGAGAGCGGGCGCTGACAATGTTGGTGGCCCGTTTTCGCAAGATGCTCGAGGCACAGGTCAAGGTTTATGAGGGAACATTGCTGTTGGCCGAAGTCTCCCTGGAAAATCGTGACCACCGTCACGAAATTGAAGCGGCCCGTCTGAGCCGTAAAGAATCTCTCATCGTGCGCGATGCCGACAAGGCGCTCTTGCTGCTGCAGGAGGAAGGGTCCTCAGTCGCTTTTCCAGAGACGGTCCTGCAGATGCGTGAGGATATGCGGCAAGTGACCGGTCGGCTTGGCGAGGTCGCGGTCGGCCCAATTACGCAGGGCCTTGAACAAGACATTATCGAGGCCCTTGAAGAGGCCGTTGCAGCGCTCGAAACGGCGCTCAAAGAACTCGAAGAAGAGCAGGCCGAGTCTGGAGGAATGCCATCGGCCGGGCAGTCTGCCGAACCGGCTTTGGTGAACAAGATTGCCGAACTAAAGATGATCCGGTCCCTTCAGTTGCGCATCAATCGACGTACGCAACGTTATGGAGAGATGGTGGATGGCGAACAAGCGCGTTCGGCAGATGTGGTCGAAGCGTTGCAGGATTTGGGGCAACGTCAAGAGCGTGTCTATCGTGCGGCTAAGGACCTGGCATTGGGCCGCAATGACTGAGCTTTCAAAAAGTGGCCCTTCATGTGAGAATAAAAACGGGGTCGAATAGCCTGGGTAGATTGCCAGGTCCCCCTGGTCCCGCCATTTTCATTGGACTTCACTGCAAGATGCCCGATAATGAAGGAATTACAGGGAAGAGTTCTCCTTCGGCAAAATGGTGTCCTGGCGGACCCAGTGCCCCTTGTTGGTACGAAGTGACCGATGAGCAGGGGGCATCGAAGTAAGCCAGGGCTCAGCGGTGAAATCCTGGATGGATTCACCCCGTTTTAACTTCCGATGGCAGGCGATTGTGGCCCACAGGAGTGTCGAAAGCCATGCAAGGTATTCGAAAGCCAAATCGGAGCCGATCTGTTTGTTGGGTCGTCTCGCTTGTCGTATGGATACTCCATGCGGGCGCGGGATGTCTCTTTGCGGGCGACGAAATTGGAGATTTCCTGGCGACACCTGGATGGACCATTCGGACCCATGCGGAAGTCGCGGCGGAAGTTGAAAACTGGCTTAGCGAGCAATCGCTCCCAGCCAGTGACCACGCCGCCATTCTGGCGGGTTGGAAGACAGCAGGCGAAAGTGCGCGAGACTTGAGCCGGCTGGATGTGCTGGCGGAAACCTTTGCCCGGGTTGATCCGCGCGTGACAAACATCATTGAGCATTGCGAGTCATATTCCGCCGGGATGCTACCGGCGGAATGGTCCTGGCTGGAAGAGCCGGAGACGTTACGCCTGGTTCGCAATAACATGCGGCTTTATCTTGCTCGGTGGCAGACTCAGGTGGGATTGTATGACGAGGCCCTGGTGTCGATGGCCGGTTTGAACACCCGCGATGTGGCCGCTCCCGACACACTCCTGTTTTGTCGAGCCGTTGCCCACCATTTTTTAGTGCACCCCTCGGAGGCCGGATCGTTGGCAACCCAATTGTTGGAACGCGAGTCGGAATTGCCAGAGCGGTACCAACAACTGGCCCGGCTTATTGTCAAGGACGTTGAGCGATTGGAGGATGAATCGTTAGACCACATTGCCCGCCGGATGTCGGACATTCAGCGACGGTTGACCCAAGGCCGAGCTGGAGAAACAGTGCAAGGAATCGAACAGGGAGTGATTGATTCACTGGATAAGATGATTGAGGAACTCGAGCAGCAGCAACAACAGGCTGCAGGTAAGGGGCAGGCTCAGGCCCAGTCGGGCGGAAACCCAATGCAGGAGAGTCGACTGGCGGAAATGCAGGCTCCGGGGAAGGTCGAGCAGCGGGATATAGGAAATAAATCAGGCTGGGGGGATTTGCCACCCAAAGAACGCGAACAGGCTCTCCAGCAAATTGGCCGGGAGTTTCCAGCCCATTATCGGGAGGTGATTGAACAGTATTTTCGTGAGCTCGCCAGAGGCCAGTCGGCGGACGTTCCGTAAACGGACCTGGGGTGCAGTACCCTCGAACCTGACAAGTGACTATGAGTTGGATTGTTTTTATTGGTACCACGATGTTGGTGGCCCAGGTAGCTCCTGTGGTGGCTGCTGAGGTGGTGGCGACTCGCCTCGACGGGCAGTCACTGGGGGGGCAACTACAGGCATGGAGCGACGGGACGTTAACCCTCCAGTCGGATGGCAAGCGCGTTGTGATTGTCGAACCCGAGTTGATTTCGATCAGGTCGCATGCCAGCATGCGCGGGGAGCCGGCAGTTGAGTTCGTGGTGGAGTTGGTCGACGGGACAAGATTGCCGGTCAATCACTATACGGTCGTCGACGGCGAAGCAATCCTCGAACTGGCCCCTTTCTGGACTCCTCGCCATCAGACGCTGCGGGTTCCTGTCGAACTTGTGCGGGCAGTGCAGTTCGGACAGTTTTCCACCGAGGATGCCCTGGTGTGGGATGAAATTTCCGCGTTTCACTTGCCAGGGGACGTGTTAGTCATCCGTCGTCGGGCCGAGGCAAAGTTGGACCACTTGCAGGGGGTTTTGGGCGAGGTCACGACAGACCAGGTGATGTTCTCGCTCGATGACGAAACGATCCCGGTGAGTCGATCGAAGGTGGCAGGGTTTCAGTACTATCGACCTCGGCCGACCGATGCCAGCGAAGGGGCCTGCACGATTCATGCGGTTGGAGGCCTCCAGATCGTCGCGAAACATCTTCGCTACGAACAGGAGTTCTTGAAGTTTGTTACCGCTGGTGGCAGTCCGTTAGCCATACCCTGGGAAAAGATTAGCTGGATTGATTTTTCTTCAGGCAAGCTTGTCTATCTCAGCGATCTGGCGCCGCAACAAAGTCGCTGGACGCCACTGATTGGATTGCCAGCCAGTGTGAAATTGGCCCAGGCCCATGGGCAGCCACAATTTGACCGCTCTTTCTTTGGCACAACTTTGTCAGTGGTGATGCCTCAATCGACCGATCGTGCAGAGGGGCAAGTCGAACAGGCGTATGGTAAAGGGGTTGCGATGCGCAGTCGCAGTGAACTCGCTTATCGGGTGCCCGAGGGGTGCAAGCGGTTTGTCGCCCTGGCCGGCATTGATCCCCACGTGCTTTACCAGGGACAGGTGCAATTGATGATTACTGGCGATGGGCAAGTTCTCCTCGACCGGGAAGTCAGGGGAACCGATGCTCCACTGGAGATTGACGTTCCTGTTGAAAATGTGCGTGTGTTTCGCCTGCTTGTCGACTACGGTGGTAATCTCGACTCGGGCGATCTTGTCAACCTCTGCGATGCAAAGTTTACCAAGTGAAAAATTTCTCCAACTCAATTCTTGTTTTCGGTTTATTGGCCCTCGCGGCCAGTGCCGCAGAGGTTGTGCCCGAAGAGCAGGTCCTGCGGGCACAGGCAGAACGCATTGCGGTTGTGCAGAAAATTTCGGAGCCGACCCTGGCAATTATTGACACCGCAGGGCAGGGGCTTGGGTCGGGAGTGGTGATTTCGGCGGATGGCTATGCCTTGACCAATTTTCATGTAGCGTCACCCTGTGGCCCCGCGATGAAGTGTGGAATGACCAATGGGCAACTTTATGACGCGGTGATTGTAGGAATGGATCCGACCGGTGATGTTGCCCTGATTAAACTGTTTGGGCGCGACGACTTTCCCGCGGCAGAAATGGGGGATAGCGATTCGGTCCGTGCCGGTCATTGGGCTTATGTTGTCGGGAATCCGTTTGCACTCTCTGATGATTTTCAACCTTCGGTATCCTACGGGATTATTTCCGGTGTGCACCGTTATCAATATCCCGCAGGTACCTTGCTCGAATATGCCGACTGCCTGCAAACGGACGCAGCGATTAATCCAGGCAATTCAGGGGGACCTCTTTTTGACGCCGCCGGGCGGTTAGTGGGGATCAATGGCCGGGGATCCTTCGAGAAACGCGGGCGCGTGAATGTGGGTGTTGGCTATGCCATCTCGATTAATCAAATCAAACGTTTTCTCGGGTATCTCAAGAGTGGGCGAATTGTCGACCACGCGTCGCTGGGGGCTGTCGTGTCAGCCAATGAGCGGGGCCAGGTTGTGGTGGATGATATCCTTGACGATAGCGATGCCTTTCGTCGCGGGTTGCGGTACGGTGATCAGCTTGTACGGTTTGGAGACTACGACCTCGCTACCGTCAATGGTTTCAAGAATGCGCTGGGAACATTTCCGCGCGGCTGGCGGGTGCCACTTGTATTTCGGCGGCAGGGCAGAGAGTACGAGTGCCTGGTTCGGTTGGCGGGGCATCATCGCCAGGCCGAGTTGCTGGAACTCCTGGAGGAGCAAAATTTGCCGCAACCTGAAATCCCCAAACGTCCCGATGATCCCGGAAATCCCGACGAGCCACTTCCGGAGCCTCCAAAGCAACCGAAGGCACCGGAGTTCGGGCGGCCTGCGAAGGCAAGAATGGCAGGCGTAGTCAAGGAGCACTACGTCGCGCGTCGAGGCTACGCGAACTACTGGTACAATCAGGTTGAGCAGGTTCGGATTTGGAAGAAGATTTCGAGCGGAAAAATACCCCCGGGTGGGTATGACTGGGTGGTTGCCGGCAAGGTAGAGACGGGGGGAGATTTTCGAATCGAGTTGTCAGAAGGGCGTGGTGATATCGAAATGCCTCTCGGCGCTTCAAGTGCCGATTTCACATTGCCTGTGACCGAGTCTTCAAGCCCTCCCGGCTCAGGAGGGTTGTTGGCTGCTCTGCATGGTTGGCAGCGACTGCTGGCTGTGGGGCTGGAGAAGTTTGGCGATGTGTACTACTTGGGAACGCTTCCGTGGGATAAGCCCGATCATCTCGTCGATTGCCTGGTCGGTATGTATGGAGGCGCCGAGTACCGATTTTATTTTGATCCGGAATCAGCAGATCTGGTTGGCATTGAGTTCTTTCGCACGAGTGATGACGATCCGTGTGAAATTCATTTTGAAGGGCCGTGGGATGTTGACGGGTTGTCTTTGCCGCGCCGATGGGTCGTCCGTTATGGAGACCAGGTCTATGCCGCGCTGGAGGTCAACTCGTTGGATCGTCCTAAAAGACCCAATACGGAATGACCTCTATGAAGTCTAAGGCGAGTTCTGTGCTTTGTGGCATGGTCGTGGTGATGGCAATAATTGCTTTGCCTCGGCTGTCTGATGCTGTGCCAAAGGAGGGAGACTTCGTTGGGGTGATCAGGCAGGTGCAACCCAAAATCGTCAAGATTTTTGGGGCGGGTGGGCTGCGGGGCATGGAAGCTTATCAAAGTGGAATTTTGATCGAGCCTCCCGGTTACGTGCTGACGGTGTCCAGTTATGTGTTGGATGCCGATGAAGTGACCCTTGTTCTGGATGACGGCCGCCGCTTTAACGCCAGTCCCGTGGGCATCGATCCAGTCATGGAGATTGCGATCCTCCGTTTTGATCCCGGCGAGGAGTCAGTTTCGACGTTTGACCTTTCCCGGTCAGCCTCCAGCGATGTGGGAGGCCGAGTGCTGGCTTTTAATAATTTATTCGGAATTGCAACCGGTAATGAAGCGGTCAGTGCGCTCCATGGAACAGTTGCTGCTGTGGCGCCCCTGGCAGCCCGGCGGGGAGCAGCCAAGGTTCGTTACCGGGGTGATGTTTACGTAGTCGATGCGATTATCAACAACCCAGGTGCTGCCGGCGGCGCGCTCGCTGATGTTCACGGCGAATTACTTGGGTTGATCGGCAAAGAAGCCCGCAGCCAGCTGACGAACACCTGGCTTAATTTTGCCTTGCCTGTCGATGCTTTTTCAAACGTCGTAGAAGATATCGTCGCCGGGCGACACCAACTACCGCCACTGGACGAACTTAACCGGCCCAATCGCCCGCTTGGCTTTGGAGACCTGGGGATTATTCTTGTGCCGGATGTGGTCGCGCGCACGCCAGCGTATGTGGATCGAGTGATGCCAGGTTCAGCTGCGGCCCGGGAAGGTATTCAGGTTGATGACCTGGTCGTCATGGTGGACGGAAATTTTGTCAGTTCCTGTCGTGAATGTGAAGCATTGATTGCCCGCAATGAGGTTTCCGATCAGGTGAAAGTCGTGCTTCTCCGTGGTGACGAAGTGATGGAAGTCGTCCTCCAGTTGCGGGAGCAAGTCGAAAAATGAACACCAGGCGTATCGGATCAATGATTTCACCGTTTGTCAGCGGTTGGGGCTTGCTGTGGGTGGCGTTTGCAGTCGGTATGGTGATTGGTCTGGGCAGCGTTGGGATCTCAGAGACTGGGCCGACGTTGGTGCAGCTGGAAGAACGTGCCGTCAAGGAAGCCGTCGAGGTGGTTGCCGATTCGGTAGTCCAGGTGAGCACCATCGGCGGACATGAGAAAGTAGATCGTCACTTGGTAGCGAGCGGGCCGACGACTGGCCTGATTATTTCAGAAGATGGTTTTATTCTTTCGAGCGCATTTAACTTCGCAGCGGAACCTTCTTCGATTTTCGTACGGCTTCCCTCTGGCAAGCAGGTGGCGGCCGACCTCGTTGCAACCGACTATAGCCGCATGTTGGTGCTGCTTAAGGCGCGCGGTGCGGCGGGTTTGCCGGTGCCGGACTGGAGTGGAAATACAGAAGTTGAAGTAGGGGGCTGGGCGATTGCCGTGGGCAGGGCATTTCGTGCCGATCGGCCCAACGTGGCGGTTGGTATTGTCAGTGCCCGAGGCCGCCTGTTTGGCAAAGTGTTGCAGACCGACGCAGCCGTTTCGCCTGCCAATTATGGGGGGCCGCTGATTGACATCTACGGTCGTGTGTTGGGGATCCTGGTGCCGATGTCACCAGAGAGTACCAGTCAATCTGCCGGGCTCCAGTGGTATGACTCGGGAGTTGGATTTGCCGTTCCTTTGTCCCCCATCACTGAGCGTATCGAGCGGATGAAGCTGGGCGAGGATCAACAGCCAGGTCGATTGGGAGTGGGCCTACTGAAGGCCAATCCGTTTGAAGACCCGGTTACGGTGGCCACGGTACGGGCCGATTCTCCAGCGGCCAGTGCCGGCCTGCTCACCGGCGACCAGATTGTTGAAGTCAATCAGCAGCCTGCGGCAACGTTGACCAGGTTGCGCTATGCGCTGGGCCCCCTGTATGCGGGAGAAACGGTTGCCATCACGGTTTTGCGCGGCGAAGGCCATCGGCGGGTTGAAACTGAGGTGACGCTGGCGGGTCCTCCGGGGGCCTATCGGCATGCGTTCCTGGGTGTTTTGCCACGGCGGCCTGCCGAAGCTGGAGTGGTGGTTCGTGCCACCCATAAAGAGAGTCCTGCCGAAAAGGCGGGCTTGCTTCCGGGGGACCGCATTCTCAAGATTGACGGCGCCGAAGTCAAAACGATCGGTGCTGCCATTGAAGTCATGAACGGCGTGCCCGTGGGAGCCGAGGTTATTTGCGAAATTGAGCGAGAAGGTGTGGCGCAGAACAAGACCTTGATTGCGGCCGGACTTCCCACCGAGGTTCCCGTAAGCTTGCCTGCTATAGAAATCGACAACACTTCTTCTGCTGAGATTGATCGCGATAAAAAATATGGGCGAGACCAACTCAAGCTACCACAGTTTCCCAATGGCTGTGTCCTTTATGTGCCGAAGTCCATTCAGCGCGGTATCGATCCTGGCTTGCTCCTGTGGCTCCATGCGCCGGGAGATTATGACGCCGAGGCGCAGCTCGATGCCTGGGGACCTCTCTGTGAGCAGTACAACCTGGTATTCGCTGCCCCTGCCGCAGGGAAAGAAGACCGGTGGCAGCGGAGCGAGGTTGAGTACCTGGGGCAGTTGTTGCTGAGATTGGTGCGGAAATACCACGTTGACCCAAGGCGAGTTGTTGTGCATGGCCGACAGGGCGGTGGCCAGATGGCATGCCTGCTGGGGTTGGCAGGTCAGCAGGTCGTGCGGGGAATTTCGCTTGCTGCGGCGCCCGTACCCAGGCAGGTAGAAGTTCCCGAAGCGGAACCGTCGACACGGCTTGCAGTTTTTGCCGGTGTTCCGGTCGAGCGATCACTGGCCATGCAGATGCGCGAGGGGCTCCGCAAATTATCTTCGGCCGGTTATCCTGTGACGATCAGTAGCATTGAGTCAGAATTGGGACAGCTGATTGCCACTGAGCGCGCAGCTGTGGCCTGCTGGATCGATTCGCTGGACCATTTCTAGTTAGGCAGTCGGGTTCCAGTTGGGCAGGCCGGACCGCAGGTGATGTGCATGGAGACGACTGGTATCGTGTAGCCACGATTTTTCTTGGCTGGCCCGCGATTGTTCTTGGCTGGCCCGCGATCGTTCTTGGCTGGCCAAGTGTCCGTGGCAATTCTGGATTGTGGGAACGGTTTCTATAACGAATAGGCAGTAAGTGGCAATTTAACCCCGTACCCGGCGGAAGGTCCTCTTGGGACCGCACGTGTTGGGAAATCTGTTGTGCTGCCAAGGGCTCTCTCCGGAGGAATGGCCGTCGTGAGTTGCGCTTGAAAGTTGCCGGCCTTCCGGTGATTTGTCTCGGCAGAGTGGCTCTCTATGATTCTGTTAAGGTTGGCCGAAATTGGCCAGGCCCGGTGGTAAATAGTGGTGGGCCCGGTCTTCTCTGGAGCCACTCTGGCGGACAAAGCCCACAGGCAGGAACCGAAAAAATATTTCTCGATCCCCAGGAAAAACTTGAGAATGATGTGGAACCGATATGTGCGTCGCTCGTCGCAAGAAAAAAAGAGAGACCGCCGGCGGTGGGTGGCGGTTGAACCGCTCGAACCGCGGAAAATGTTGTCGGCCAATGCAATTGCCAACGGCGAATTTTTGGCCGGACTCGATAGCTGGTTGAACGAGAGCCAAAGTCCGGCTGCCGCGGTGGTCGTCCAGGTCGGCAGTAACCAGGCGGTGGCCTTAACACCTACGGAAACGGCAACGGCCCGTATCAGTCAGCCGGTGGCAGTTCAGCCCGAGACAACCTATGCGCTCCGCGGTACGTTTACGGTTGACGATCCAATTTACGCCTACCTGGGTGTGAAGCATTACGATGGGCAGGGTTCGGAGCTTGCTGCCGGGGATAATCAATCGGACGACTACCAGTTGACTTTCACCACGGGTGTCAACACAACCGTCCTGACCGTGTACGTACAGGCTTATCGCCAGCAGCAGGGATCGGTGGTGGTTGACCAGGTCGAGTTGAATGTGGTCGACGCCAGCTCGGGCGACCCGGTCCCGCCAGCCGAGCCGGAAAACCCTGCGGGGGAGACCAGCGAGGTGATCCTCCCATCCTTGAACTCAGCCTATGGCGATTTTAATACCGACAACCGCATTGACGCGGCCGATTACACGATTTACCAGGACACGGCCGGCAGTACCACCGACCTTCGTGCCGATGCGGATGGTAACGGGGTGATTGGCCCGGCCGACTACGCCGCATGGCGGGACGGGTTTGGCATTGTCCTGCCAGGGGGCGCTCCAAGTGGCCCCGATGGCGAGGGCAACTGGGTGGCCAATGGCCGGTTTAGGGAGGGAACTCTCGATGGCTGGACCGTCACGGGTGAAAGCCTGGTGAACGTGGTCGGTGAGAGTCCAGACGATTTTGTGCTGCAGCTTGATTCGACCGAGACGGCCAGTTCTCGCATTCGGCAAACCGTCAGCGGTTTAAAACCGGCAACCCAGTATGCCTTTGGGGTGCGGGTGCGGACCGAGGGGGAGGGCACGTGGGCTTCGTTTGGTGTGGATCAGGGGGTGCAGTTTGTCAAAACCAATGCGGCAACCGGAGAGGCCTGGCAGGAAAAGCAGTTTCAGTTTTTTACGAACGAGCAGAGTACCGAGGTCGAGTTATTTTTGGAGGCCTATCAGGGCCAGGCAGGCGCGGTTTATTTCGACGACGTTCGACTGGTCGAGGGGGCGTTGCCACTTCCTGTGCCGCCCGATGGTACTTCCTGGCCAACCCCTCCGGAGTTGCCAAGCCTGGTGCCACCCGGAGGCGAAATCATCAAAAACCATGACTTTTCTGATGGTCTGACTGGCTGGGTTACCGACCATGCCAGCTGGCGCGACCAGGGGGAGATCAGGCTTGAAGCGACCGCAGAGGAGTCGGCCCGCGCCGTACAGGACATTCCCATGGCGCTGGCCCCCTGCAGAAGCTACACCCTGGTGGCGCGAGCCAAGGCCACCGGCGACGGAGCGACGATTACGATTACTGACCGCCAGGAGCTTTCGGCGGGAGTCCTTGTGGATGATGGCGGATATCAGGATGTCGTCATTCCGTTCACCACCGGCGACGCGTACACCTATCCCCGTATTGTCCTTGAGCATTACAAGGGAACCGGCGGGTCGCTGACGGTTGACCGCGTCAGCCTGCTGGCCCAGGGCGACGAGTGGCTTGACACGCCAGAGCCCGTTCCGGAGCCGACTGGTGAAGTTTTGTTCGATGATTTTTCCGCAGGGGTCGACCCCGAAAAATGGTTGATTGTCGATAAGGCGTGGGGCGGGGACAACGGCGGTCTGGTCCCAGAGAATGTAGGCGTTACCGACGGAATTTTAAAACTAAATGCCCATGGCGATCTGTACGAAGGGGAGGTAACCGGTCACGGGGAGCGGGCGACGCGGGTGGGGGCCGGGATTGCCACCCGCGACTACTACGCTTCAGGCCGGTATGAAGTGCGGGCCCGTATTCCCCAGGTTTTGGGCGCCGCCTCAGCATTCTGGACGTTTCACTACATCGAGCATTTTCCAGGCGAAGCGGCCTACTGGCAGGAACCGAGCCGGGTCCGCAATTCAGAGATCGACTGGGAATTTCCCACGTCCCTGCAGACCGGTGAGGCCAACGACCCGATTTCTTACGACTACGCGCGGGTCAACAGTTGGGGCGGAAAGCTGGGTGGGGAAGGGGCCCATCACCCGGGCCGTATGGAAGTGGTGAACGACGGTGAGTTTCATACCTATGGCATCGACTGGCACACGGGTGGCGATGGAGAGTTGCCCCGGGTTATTTGGACGGTTGACGGTACGGAGGTTTACCGCCACGAGGGAAACGTTTTTGGGCAGGATAACATCCCGGCCCGCGCGTCACGGTTCTGGCTTGGTATCTGGTTTCCTGCAGCTGGTTTTAAAGAACAGCTTGATGGCCAGTATGTCGACCGGGTTGGCTGGGCAGGGGATCCGAATTTTGACCAGGCAACGCTCGAGGTCGATTGGGTACGGATCACGCCGTTTGGCGAGCCGAACGATCTATGGGAGGCCGAAACATGGCCCAACGGCTGGTACGCTTTGCCGCACGAATACCCACAGGCGACTCCGGACGACGCTTGTTGAGTGGTGGAGGCTAACCCGGCCGGACCGCTTGTGGGCCACAAGCCGCATCGTATTATGCGTTCAGTCTCTATTTGGTAATGCTTGCCTACATGAAGCAGCACAGCCAGACTGATTTGACTCCCTGGGCTGCCCCTGTGCAGCACCGCCAAAAACGTCGGGTTAATAGCGTAACCAGGCCCCAGGCCATTGCCAGACCCAGCAGAATCCCTGAAGAAGGCTCTGGGATGGGGACCGAATCAACCTGGAAATACACGGTGCCGATCGATGAGAATGCGCTTGACTGGCCTGTCTTTGCCGAATCGACAATTTCCTCAAAAGACATGATCAGAGGTGCCTGTTGGGATAGCGTGCCCGACTCTTGTTCCCATGTGACGTCCCAGACTTGAAAGCAGGTCGACTGTTCGCAGTACTCTGGTTGGATGAGAACGGCAAAAGCTTCTGGTCTGGGGAGATTGTTATTGTCCCAGTACGCAGCGCTTAGATTATTTGCAACGGTCTCTGAAACTGAGTTGGAGTCCGTTTCCTTCCAGTTGACGCTGGTTGCAGCCTGGGTCAGATCTACCTCCGGGTCAAACGTTCCCCACGATTCTCCAGCGTCGTCTGGATCCTGGAACCTTGTTCCGTACCAATCTTTGTAATGCGGCATTAGCGTATTCTCCTGCTTGAGGTTTCAAGATCGATTTGCGGCTAGTTGCCAGGTTGGGCCGCCCGGCAGAAAATTCGAAGTCAGTTGACAGTTTAACTGCAAGGGATTTCGATTGCAAAAAGAAAGTTGTTATCTCGCGTTAATCTGGTTCGATTTAAGTGAAAGCAACGTTGTTTGTGCGGCGCCGCTTCTGCCAGTTTTGCAAAGGGCTGACCATTCGGCACTGCAATGCAGGAACTGATAAGGTGTTGTGGCCTGGGAGTTGACGGGTTGGGTGAAGGGGCGAGTCTTTCGTGTACACGGCCAAAAATGGGATGCGGGGCCTGCTATTTGCAGTGCATCACCAGGGAATAACGGACGCCTTCCTGCATGGGCGTGACGCCATGCAATAGATCTCCCCCAAACAGAACAGCATCCCCTTTTTTAAGCGCCACGGTTTGCTGGTTGTCGTTCGCGTCGACGTAAAAAAACTCTCCCCCCACATAGTCGTCGTTCAAGGCTACGGTGAAGGAGAGTTTGCTGTTGTCCAAGTGAGAGCCTAGTGACAGGCGCGAGTCGGGTGAGTATTTCCGCAGGTAAATCATGTAGCCGGTCAGTGAGGTGCCAAGTGGGGAGTCTGCCGCGGCGCTGCGTAAACGGTTGGCAGCCATTTTTCCGGCAGGGTACTCCAGTAGGTTCAATTCCCAGGCAGGCTCGCCATCGACCGAGTCAGACGAAACAAGCCAGTCCTCCCGTTGGGCGAGATCAATCAAGTTTTGGCACTCTGCCTCGGTGAAAATCGTTGGCAGCAGCGTTGGGGGAGCGGGTGGGGTCGCCAATCGGTGGGCTCCATCAAGGTCAGTGGAAATTGGCTGTTACCGGAAGTGGCAAAATAAAACCGCCGGTCAGGTTCGCATTTGTTTCCAGTGTTCAAGGTTGGGTAACAAGAATTCCTGCTTCGTACTGTCTTTAAGGGTGATGACAATATCCGAGGAGATAGAAATGCGAGGCTCGGTCGATTGGTGCGATTCGGTCGTATGCTCGGTACGCGATGGAAAAATGACCACGTCCCCCTCGTTGACATCCACAATCATGTTATTGCTATTGGTTTCATTGCGTGGGCCTGTGAACAGGGAGGCCATTTTGGTTTCGAACAGGCCGGGTACAAATTCGTTGGGTGGCGATGGGTGCAAGAAGGCAATGCGTCCTCCGATGGCTGGTTTTTGCAGGTAATAGACCAGGCTTAAGTGGCTCTGGAGGTGGGCATGCCGGTTGACCCGTTCGCCGGCCCCAGCGACCACTGCCCAGGAGCGGGTGAAATAAAGGTTCAGCTGGCTGGCGTCGAGTCCCATCTGCTGGAGGTAAAGTTCAACGCTGTTTTCAAAGGCTTCAAACAAGGGGCTGAAGGCCGGGTCGTTGTGAAGGAATTCGTGCCCGCGCACGTCGCCCGTCCAGGCGGCGATTTCAGAGGTGGGCGGTTCGGACTGGTCCCGCATGGCAACGATTTGCTGAATCAGTTGCGAGCGACTTTTGTCGGGATCATTTTCCGGGCAGGGAAAGCCAATCGGTGCGCAAAAAATGGTGAGCGGGAAAATGTTGATGCTTTTCATGCAGGAACTCGGCTTGAAGCAATCGAACCAAAAAAATGCGGGGCGGGTAGCGGACTTCGAAATGTTGCGAAACCACACTTTTTGAGAGGAGAAGATTGGAAGTGCTGACGCCATGATAGACACACCGGAAATCAGCGTCAAATTCCATGCCAGGTAACGGGAGGTCTTTTGGCGCAGCCGATTATGAAAGTG
Source organism: Pirellulales bacterium (assembly GCA_022448345.1). Classification (GTDB taxonomy): domain Bacteria; phylum Planctomycetota; class Planctomycetia; order Pirellulales; family Lacipirellulaceae; genus JAKVCB01. Next base: position 455 of record JAKVCB010000011.1, on the reverse strand, counting down.
GGTCGACGTGGGGGAGTGGGGGCAAGGCCGGAGGGGTGAAGACTGAAATCCCCAAGTTGTCCTGGTCGGGTTTCTCGCGAAATGCGGCCACAACCGGAACCATGGCAGAAATTTTGGGCACTACGTTGTGAGTTGCCTCACCCAGGGGAATCTCGGCGGCAAACGTACAGGTTTGTGGGATGCCGTTGAGTGAACCGCAGGTTACGTCCCCGCTTACGGTGGCTTCTTGATCGGAGAATCGCCACAGGTAATTGTACTGATCGTGGCCGAGCGGCACGGCAATGGTCATGATCGTACGGTACTCGCGAAGCTCGGCCACATCGCCGTTGACGGCATATGAGGCTTCCCCCTGCAGGCCGTCGCCATGCTCGCCCGAGAGGAGATGGCCCGTTTCGTGCGCCACGATCACCGGGTTCATGCCCCCGTAGGTCAGATGGATGTATGCCTCGTCCTCA
>JAKVCB010000109.1 GCA_022448345.1 Pirellulales bacterium | reverse complement strand
AAGACGACCCGGTAACCACGGAAACACCTGAAGCCACTCCGGCGGTTGAAAGTGTGGTCGCGACGAAAACGACGATCGGTACTGACGAAGACGGTCATCGCCTGCAGGCGTTTTTCGGGTTCATGAACCGAGAAAACAAGACGGGCCAAAGCGATCCGAGCGCGGTTCCTCCGAAGGACGACAACTTCAGCCGGTTTGCTGGCCTTTGGCGACTGCCTCGATTCGGTGGCCAAGAGAAGAACGCGGCGTAGAACCAGGCGAAGAACGAGGTCTTGGCAGAAACTGCGCCGGGGGCCGAGGTTCGTGAACTGGCACGGGCGACCCCTGCTGCCGAATCTGATCCGGGGACGACGACAGAACCTCCACGGAGCGATTTTTTCAGTAGATTTCTGGTTCGACAGAAGTCGCCAAAAAGTGAACCCGACTCAGAGGTTGCCCAAGCGACATCAACCCGGTTCCGGCTATGGTCGTTCTGGGGGATTGGACGCGAGGACCACGAGGAACAACTGGCAGCCTCTCCGGCAGCGGTTGCAACCCCGAAGGCAGTTATCGCCACGCGTCCGTCCATTGATAGAACGACACGCTCAACCCAGCCAGAAGGCGCTTCTGCAAATGGGGCGGAACTGGGGCAGGAAAAACGGGTAATCAACAATATGCGAACCGAACCCCCGATTCTGCTCCGCTAGCTTGCCTTTTGCTTGGTTTCCCTTCATCCGGTGGGCAAGTTGCTAGGAGGGAACCCTGGTTGGCGATGTGAGGTCTCGGTCGGTCAAAGGTACGCCACCATCGGGTGTGACGGTAAACGATTGCTCAAGTTGAAAGGCTTTGCCGGGGATTTTAAAGACGGGTGCTTCCAGGTTGAGGACCATACCTGTTTCGAGCGGAAAATCGGCCGCCACATCAATGCAGTCGTCGCGGATACGGTGGCCGTGGTCTGGGACAAGGATCGGAAAATCCCGCACCTCAAGTCCCAGTCCATGCCCGTGTGGGAATTCGCCCCTGAGGCCCGCATCCTCGAAAGCCTTTGCCATGATGGCCTGGACATGGGAGGACAAGACACCAGGTCGAAGTTCTCGCCGGGTGGTCTCCAGACAGCGGATTAACACCTCGAACACCTGCTCGTCCTCGGCGCTGGTAGACCCCGCAAAAAGGGTTGTTCCCGCATCGGTGTAGTACTGCTGATAGACGCAACCAAAGTCCAAAAACAGGACCTCTCCGTCGCTGATTGTGTAGGAGGGTTCCGTGGCAATGCCCAGCCCGAACGGACTGTAGGCATAATGATCGAAGTCGGCTCCATCGGCAGCAATCTGTGCCCGAAAGATGCGAGTCAGATCTTTCAGGTCGGTGCCAACGCGGGCTTCCTTGAAACTTTGGGCTGCTGCCCGTTCGGCAATTTCAAACCCGTGCCGCAGTAGGTCCTGCTCAACGGGAGTCTTGACCATCCGAATCATTCGGAACAATTGCGAGGCATCGCGGAGTTGGGCATTGGGAAGCGCTTTGCGAAGCGCTTCCTGGTCCTCGGGAATCATCGGTTCGAATTCGAAACCAAGTCGTGCTTCGGTAAGACCGTTGGCGCGGAGGGCTTCTACCAGGGCGTCGAAAGGCGATTCATGTCGGTCCCGAGTGGGCATGAACGGATGTGCGGAAAGCTTGTCCGATTCGTGGGTGACCCAACTTCCAGGGTTTCCAGGATCCTTCTGGCCGTAGGTGTAACACTGGACGTCCAAATCCGCAGTGTTGGTTTCACACATTTGATCCAGCACCAGGGAGGGCTTTTTACCGTCAGCCAGTACGGCAAAACAAAAGGGAAGTCCGGCAGGTTCGCGCGGGTGAAACATGTGACGCTTGAAAGTCACGTTCAACCAAATGTGGTACCCAGTGAGATAACGAACATTCGCCGGAGAGCAGGCGATGACCGCATCGAGACCGGCTTGTTCGATGTATTGTCGGGCCCGCGGCTCGTTCAGCAAAGATGGTGTGGTCATTTCCAAAGTTTACCTGACGAGAGTCATCAGGCAAGCACCATGCCCTGTGTTGCCGGCAAGTGGCACAGGGCCACAGTTGCCAAGACCAGTTGACTAGTGAGACCAGGTTGCAGTGAGACTCCCGAGCAGAACGGAATCAGGGTAAAACGAACGTTTCATCACCAGCGCGGGTAGCCATAGATCGCCACACGATCAGATCAACACTTTCGGCAATCGTATGCACCGAACCATCCATCAGTGCTGCATTGACAGCACCGGGGTGGTAACTGCGGGCAGTCACGGCAGCATAGGTTGTGTTGGTATCGGAGACTCCGACTCGTGAACTATTGAAGTCGACGTCATTCCCATTGCAATCTACGTTTGTATTGGGAGTAAACGTGGTGGTGAAACCGGCCTGATGGACGCGGCCATCCACCCACTCGGTATGCCCTGAATTAGTCTTGAAATTGCCACCCAAACTGCAAATGTCACTCGGCTGGACAGGGAAGGTGAAACGGTCACTCGGCTGGGCAGGGAAGGGTGCAGGTCCACCGCCTCCATCTCGGTAATAGGGATTGTAAGCCTTGACCTCGGCAAGCATGAGTGTTTTGCTCATGCCATCTTGGTAAGCGCGAGTTCCAAGACCATCGCCAGGATAAAAAGCACCCAAACCGCCACTGCCGTCGGTCGGGTCGTAAACCTTCCAGATTCCACAGTTCACACCGTAGTTGATGGGGTAGTGATACGGTTCGCCATTCTTGAGGCGAAGACGATCGTTTTCTTCGCTGGGGCAAAGATAAACCGGTATGCGAGTTGTCTTGACGAGGTTAAGAGAACTGTAACTCTGATCAAAGGTGAACATGTCGGCAACTCCTGATTCCTCCAGGTAGGGGAGGACCCGTGCCTGAGCCGACCAGCGATATTGATCGTTACCAATCATGGGGGGGAATTTTCCCCTTGCCGATTCGAAATTATGCATGCCCAAGGCAATTTGTTTCAGGTGGTTCTGGCAGGCCATACGGCGAGCCGCCTCGCGTGCGGCCTGTACAGCCGGCAACAGAAGGGCGATTAAGATTCCAATGATCGCAATCACCACCAATAATTCCACCAGTGTAAAACCACCAAGGTGTAAGGAGTTGGTTTGACGGTGGGCAGATCGTTCCCAGACGATAAAAACAGAAGGTTTGGGTGATCTGTCGGATTTAGATAGAACTCGCATTGGCACCAAGCGCCTTGCTTTCTTCATGGCACTAACCCAAGACCCATGACGTTGGGTTGGGCCTATATTCGCAGTCCTCATAATGAGATTAAATCTCAATCATTTATTATCTGGCTGGGTTGTCCGAAGTCAATGGTTAAGGCAGAGTTTTTGACAGGGTAGCGGAGTGGATTTGCAGTGGAAAGCAACCCGCAGGAAACGGAACCTTTCTCAACCAAGTTTCCCAATCCCAGGGGGAGTTTACCAGCCCTGGCAAGCCAAAAAAACGTGTCCAGTCTGCGTGAATCGAAAGCCGTTTGAGAAAAGCTGATATTGGTATCCACCCTGGGAAGGAGTGCAAGCGTGCCTGTTGGTTTGGGTGTCCGTCGGTCGTGGGTCTCCCACCAGCAGGCCGAAGATCAAGGCCCCTCTGGCCCACCGCGTTTGCTAGCAGTGGCGGCATGCCTGACACCTGTTCCCCCCGATAACTGGCCCCTTCGATCAAGCCGACCAGGGACCGTGGTCGATAACGACAAAGGGTTTGCTATGCGCCAACTGTGTGCCAATGCCCGCGGTGAAGGAAGGGGGAGGAATCTCGATGCTTCAATGGAACTTTGACCCGGTACGCTTGCTGTGGGGTGCGCTCAAGGCCCACAGTTCACCCAGCCAACTGGCGAGTGGCTTTGCGATAGGTGTCGTGATTGGTCTGGCACCGTTGGGAAGTCTGGTTGCCACGATGTTGTGTGTGCTCCTTTTTTCACTTCGGGTTAATCGAGCGATGGGTTGCCTGGCTGCTTTGCTTTTCATGTGGACAACTCCCTGGATTGAACCGTATGCCCACATTGTGGGCCTCAGTGCGCTTTCGATCGAGTCACTTCAAAACACCTACGCGTGGTTGTACGAAATGCCCCTGGGCCCGTGGATTGGGTTCAACAATACGGTTGTCCTGGGCAGTTTGCTAATCGGGGTTTACTTATCGTTTCCAATGTACTGGCTGAGTTATGCCTGCTTTTCGATGGTGTCGGGGTGGCAGAAAAATCGCCGCCGCCGTTGGGAAGTCGATAGCCTAATTGCTCGCATGAATATTGGGGCTGAGTGGGGGGTAGCTGCCTGATGGTTTGGATCCAATGGAATCACATTTTGCCCCGCATCACCCTGTTTTCTGTGGTAATTTTGGTGGTCGAATTCGGAGTCGGCCCGGGAATCCACTGGGCCATTGTGTCGCACGGGGAAAAGGTTGTGGGTGCGAAGGTCGACGTTACCAGCGCGACTGCTTCGGTTGTTGGCGCCTATGTTTCACTACAGGGCATTCAAATTACGGACACCGATGCCCCCCAAAAAAATCTTGTGGAAGCGGATCAACTCGACTTGAAATTTGAGACCAAAGCGTTGCTGCAGAAGAAGGCCATTGTTAGCCACGGTAAACTTCGAGGCCTCAGATTTGGTGCACTCCGTGAGAAGCGTGGCGACCTGTCCATAAACCGAATGACTGGGAGACCGTCGGCGGAGTCCATCCATAACCGGACTTGTGACGTCGCGGCCAACTGGTTTTCAACGCTCGACAAGAAATTCTCCGAAGATTTGACGCCCCAGTTCCAATCGGTCCGGGTGGCTGATCGGCTTGTGGCGCGTTGGCCCGAGCAATACAACCAGGTAGAAAGCCGGGCCAAAGGTCTCCAATTGCAAGTTGACCGGTTGCAGGCCGACGTGGAGCGGGCCCAGGCGAATCCTTTGCGCCACGTCACCTTTTTGCACAAATTACCGACGGAACTCCAGGCCGTTGACCGTTCGTTTGTCGACTTGCGTGCCGAGGTTGAACTCATAACCGAACAACTGGGGCAAGATCGCCGAGTTATTCTAGCCGCTTGCAAGCGTGATGAAACCTTGCTGTGTGACAAGCTCGACATAGAAACGATTGACCCGGCCGTCTTAACATCCTATTTCTTGCGGCAACCGATGTCGGGCCCGGTCACAAACATCCTTGCCTGGATGGATTGGGTCCACCACCTGCCCTGTCCCACAGCCCGCGGTGGTGCTGGTCCAAAACTGGCGCGGCAGCAAGGACAGGAGATTTTTTTTGTGGGATGCCAAAAAGTTCCTGACTTGTTGATCCGCTCGCTCGAGGTCGACGGCGCCCTGCAGATCGATCGGCAACCCATCAAGTTCGTGGGAGAAATTCATAATTTGACCAGCGAACCGGCCGTCCACGGTCAACCGGTGCGTGTGGAAATCGTCGCCAACGGGGATTTAAAAATTCGGTTAGTGGCAACTCTGGATCGCACAGAAAAGCTCGCCCGCGATGAAATCGAAGTCAGTTGTCGTGGGCTTCAGTGCCCTGGAGTTCGGTTGGGTCGAGCGGACTCGTTGCAAATGGACTTTGCACCTAGCAGTGCAGACGTAAACTTGCATCTGAAGGTTGTAGGAAACGAGTTGTCGGGAAACATCTTCCTGGAGCAACCAGTCGTTGAAACGGCGGCCCAATTTGGAGATTCATTGGTCTCTAGCGAGCTGGAGATGGCTGTGGCGAATTCGCTTCACGGGCCCGATCCACTTGCGACGAGAGTCACATTTTCGGGAACCCTCGACAAGCCTGCATGGGAAGTGTCGTCGAACCTCGGCCCAGCTGTTTACCGGGCTGTCCAACTGGCTTTGGATCATGCGGTCCGTGCCAAGGTGGAAAAGCTGGCGAGTCAATCGGCTCAGGATATCGACGAGCGTCTTGGAGACCTCAACGCATTGGCGACTGGGCAGATGACAGAATTACTGTCACAAATTGAAGCTCCTCAGAACAAGCTAAAGCGGTTGGCAGCGCCTTTCTTGGGAGGCCGCGACGGGTCCGTAGAGCAACTGGGACACCAACGCCCCGGCAAGTCCGTTTTACGTTAGTCTCTACGGGCGATCAGGAACTTGCCGCCACACCGCTGGTCGTGGTACGCTGCAGAGGCTGGAGACGGCGTAGGAACCACGACCCTCGACCAGCAATTGTGAGGGGTCCTTGCTTGTTGCATAGCCTTTTTTTGCAACCCATTGGCGGCAACCTCATGGGACTTAAACGCTGGTTCTTTCCCCAATGGTGACCAAACCACCATGCTTAAACTCAATAACCGCGCTGCGACGCTCTGTGACGAGATTGCCAGGAACGCCGATACGCTGCGTGTTGCCTCACAGTGGACCGACTCGGGAACCGAATTGTGGGACTTTGGCATTGATACGGCTGGCGGCCTTGAGGCAGGCCAGTACCTTGCCCGGATCTGCATGGCTGGATTAGGGCAGGTTGGATTGGTGCCTGGCAATGAGAAACTTTGGCATGGCCCGGCGATTCAAGTTGCCACGGACCAGCCTGTTGCTGCGTGCATGGCGTCGCAATACGCCGGTTGGGAGATCAATCACAACGGATTTTTCGCAATGGGTTCGGGACCGATACGTGCGGTCGCTGAGGTGGAACCGCTGTTTGAAGAAATCGGGTACCACGAGTCGGCAAATCGGTGTTTCGGGGTCCTGGAGAGCGGCAAATTACCAACCGACGCTGTCTGTCGCTACCTTGCCGAGCAATGCGGGATGGCTCCCGACCGCATTACCCTGTTTATTGCGCCAACCTCCAGCCAGGCTGGCAACGTACAAGTCGTTGCCCGCAGTGTCGAAACTGCCCTTCATAAACTCCACGAATTGGAGTTTGATTTGTCCCGCATTGAAAGCGGTTGGGGTGTGGCTCCTTTGCCACCGGTTGCAGCAGATGATCTGGCAGGCATTGGTCGCACGAACGACGCGATCCTTTACGGTGGCGAGGCGGTGTTGTACGTCCGAGGTGACGATGCCAGCCTAAAACGGCTGGGGCCGAAAATCCCCAGTTCCAGTTCGGCTGACTATGGCCGCCCCTTTGCCGATATCTTTGCGGAATACAAACATGACTTTTACAGCATTGATCGTGGTCTTTTCAGCACGGCCGTTGTAACCTTTGTCAATCTCGATACGGGCAACACACATCACTTCGGCAGTTTTCTTCCGGAGGTACTTCAAAAGTCTTTTGGTGGGTAAGCGACCTCGATTTGCTCGACCCCACCCGCGAGAGACGAACCAACCATGCGTATCGCAATTTTGGGTTCAGCCGATAGTTGGTACGTCCAGGACCTTCGAGAAGCGGCTGGCGGAAAACATGAAATTATTCCACTGGCGTTCCAGGCGTTAAGATCGGACGTCGGGACGGCAGGGCCGGTAGTGAGCTGTGGAGAGATTGATCTCGCAACGGTCGATATCGTTTTGGTCCGCACCATGACCTCGGCTTCTCTGGAACAAGTCGTTTTTCGTATGGACACATTGGCCCGCCTTGAGCTTTTGGGCGTGCCAGTCATCAACCCGGCAAAAGCGATCGAAGCAGCAGTCGACAAATATCTCACCACCGCAAAACTACAAGCGGTTGGTTTGCGGGTGCCAGACACGACGACCTGCCAGTCGGTTGACGACGCGATGGCCGCGTTTGAAGCATTGGGCGGTGACGTCGTGGTGAAACCCATTTTTGGAGCCGAAGGCCGTGGCATTGCACGATTGAATGACGAGGCGATTGCCTGGCGGGCATTCAAGTTGCTGACTCAGATGGGAGCTGTCATTTACTTACAACCTTTCATTGATCATGAGGGATTCGATTACCGACTACTCGTACTGGGCGACGAAGTTCTTGGCATGCGACGGTCTAATCAGGCCGATTGGCGCACCAATGTCAGCCGGGGTGCCGTGACCGAGCCGTTAGAAGTCGGTACGGATTTAGCCGAGATGGCCCACCGTGCTGCAGACGCCATTGGGGCCCCGCTTGCGGGAGTGGATATCCTCCCGGGCCGGGATGGCGAACAGTATGTTTTAGAAGTAAATGCGGTGCCTGGTTGGCGAGCCCTGGCACGCACCTTGCAGATCAATGTTGCAAAGCGCATGCTCCAATATCTATGTACCCGCGCTTAAACGTAGCCGACCGACTCTCTCGGGTTGCAGCAAAGCTGCCCGATCAGGTAGCCGTTGTGTCCCCGCATCATGTTTCTCGGTTGAGCCGGATGGCAACAAGGGACAGTTCGGGAAATCCGTATGCTTCGATAACCTTTGGAGAGCTGGACCGTGAGGCCTCGACGCTTGCCCGTGGACTGGCCGAAATGGGAATCAAATCGGGCATGCGAATCGTACTGCTTGTCCCGGCCGGAATCGAATTCGTCACGCTGGTATTCGCTCTTTTGCGGACAGGTGCCGTCACGGTGCTGGTTGACCCCGGATTGGGCCGCAAGCACCTTTTGAATTGTCTTGCGGAGGTTGAACCAGACGGGTTTGTCGGGGTTTCCAAAGCACACGCCTTGCGTATGGTGTTGCGACACCGTTTCCCCAAAGCGGTTTTTAATGTGACGGTGGGCCGGCGGTGGTTTTGGGGTGGACCGACCCTTGAGCAAGTTCGCCAAAAGGGAACAGGCAGCAGTCGCAGCGAGGTGGTGACCAGCGCACATGATCCGGCGGCTATTATTTTCACCAGTGGCAGCACTGGCCCACCCAAGGGTGTGCTCTACACGCAACAGATATTTGACACCCAAGTCGCAGAAATTCAATCGGCGTACGACCTCCGCCCAGGAGGGGTCGACTTGAGCTGTTTCCCGCTTTTTGGTTTGTTTAATTCGACGATGGGGGTTGCGACGGTTTTCCCCGATATCGACTTCTCGCGGCCCGCAACCGCCGACCCAAAAAAGCTGCTAAAGACTGCCAACGATTGGCAGGTTACTCAATCGTTCGCTTCGCCTGCCGTCTGGGAGAAACTCAGTCATTACTGTCAGCAAAACGCATGTCGTATCGATTCTCTACGACAAGTGTTTTCATGCGGAGCGCCGGTACCAGCCGATCTGCTGCGACGCACTCTGGAGTTGGTTCATCCCCAGGCAGAGATGCACACTCCGTACGGTGCAACTGAATGTTTGCCGGTAGCAACTATCGAATCGGCCGAAGTTCTTACAGAAACAGCTGCGCAAACAGATCAGGGAGCCGGAATATGTGTTGGTCGGTTGTTCAGTTCTGTTGAAGGGAAAGTGATTCAGATTTCCGATGATCGGATTGAGTCGATCGCCGATGCTAAAGAGTTGCCCAATGGTGAAATCGGTGAACTGGTTGTCCGCGGTCCGCAGGCATCACCCAAGTATGTAACTGGATTGGGTGATCTGGAACAAAAGCCAGCGGCGACTAACGACCCTAATCGCATGGCCAAAATCTCTGACGGCGACACGTTTTGGCATCGAATGGGTGATGTAGGGTACTTTGACCACGAGCAGCGATTCTGGTACTGCGGTCGAAAATCGCAACGCGTCCAAACGAAAACGGAAACGTTGTTTACTATTCCGGTAGAGTCCATTTTTAACACACATCCACGAGTCAAGCGGACCGCTCTGATCGGGGTGCCACACGCCGGGGCAGACCTACCGGTTGTGGTTTTCGACTGCGAAACCAAAACTTTTGAGAAGAGGGTTGAAGCAGATTTACGTAAAATTTCCCAGGACCACTCGATGACTCGTCCCATTGAGATATTTGTTTCGCATAGTAAGATGCCAGTCGACATACGCCACAATTCAAAGATCTTACGGGAGGAGTTGACTGCCTGGGCCCGGCAATTAGATTTGCCGCGACGCCACGGTGCCAACCAATTTGGGTAGATGGTGGACGTTGACAGAAAGCAGGGATGAGCCAGGAAACAGGAAGATCAAGTCCGCTGCTGAGCATCGATTTCCAAGTGGTTTCCAAGTAAAGGTGCCTGCCAGGCCCCTTGCCAAAGGATGAGTATTAAGGGAACTTTAGATCCAAGTCGTAGGATTGACCGTTTGGGTGGGTGATTCAGATTATGTACGCTCTTGTTACAGGCGGAGGCGGCTTTCTGGGACGGTATATCGTCGAACAACTCTTGGATCGCGGTGACCGTGTACGAATTTTTTCTCGAGGTGCTTATCCGGAATTAGAGGCCATTGGGGCTGAAGTCGTGCGCGGCGACCTCCGTGAAGCCGATGCCGTTGCCAACGCCTGTCATTCGGTGGATGCGGTGTTTCATGTGGCTGGAAAGGTTGGTATTTGGGGACACTGGCACGATTTTTACAAAACCAATGTCCTCGGCACGCAGAACGTGATCGAGGGATGCCGTCGTGAGGGCGTAAAAATTCTAACGCTCACAAGCAGCCCTAGCGTAACGTTCAGCGGCAGCGACCAAATAGGTGTTGATGAATCCGCCCCCTATCCCAGTAACTGGCTAGCAGATTATCCGCATTCAAAGGCACTTGCCGAACAGCTGGTGCTGGGGGCGAATGAACCCGCATTGCAAACTTGCGCGTTGCGTCCTCACCTGGTGTGGGGGCCCCGGGATCAACATCTGACGGCCCGGTTGATCACACGAGCCAAATCAGGACGCCTTCGGCGAGTTGGTCCGGGGAACAACCTGGTGGACATGATTTACGTTGAGAACGCGGCAGCAGCACATCTGCAGGCCGCAGACGCACTTCAGACAACCGACTCACCCGTAGCTGGGAAGGCCTATTTTATCAGCCAAGGGGAACCGGTCGAATGTTGGAAATGGATTGATGAGATCCTGGCACTGGTCGAGCGGGGCCCGGTGAAATCTTCTCTTTCCCGGGCAGCAGCCGAGCGACTGGGCGCGGTTTGTGAGTGGGTTTACCGAACGCTGAAACTACAATCGGAACCTCCCATGACCCGCTTTTTGGCGTGCCAACTGGCTACCGCCCACTGGTTTGATATTTCAGCAGCTCGACGGGATTTTGGGTATGATCCAATAATATCAGTCGAAGCAGGAATGGAGAGGCTCGGTGCCTGGCTCAACAGTCCTGATCGATCTGGTACCCATTGACGCGGGTTCCGTGCGGAAAGGTGGAGTGGAAGACCTGACCAACTGGCCCCGATGCGTCAAAAAGATGCTTGCTCTGGGGAATGGGTATCCGATGGAAACCGCAAGGCAAGATAGACTACCAAGCCTGGCTGGGACAAGAACAAGCAAGATTTTGGCTATAAAACAATCTAAAAGACCAACTTCTTGCCTATAGGCGTGTGTGGCCAGGGAAACTAGAATCTGAGGTTTGTGTTTCTTTGCCGTGTATTAGCGGCGTGGATGCCATCCCGAAAGTCAAAACAAGAGAAACCATGCTCCGAACTCATACTTGTGGCCAATTGCGTACTGACCATGTTGGCAAAACCGTGACCCTTTGCGGCTGGGTCGATACGTATCGCGATCACGGTGGCGGATTATTTATCGATTTGCGCGATCGGTACGGCTTGACTCAAGTTGTGTTCAATCCTCCCCAAACTCCTGATGCTTTGATCGAAGCGAGTAAGGTGTTGCGCGGTGAATATGTGATCTCAGCGATTGGTGAAGTGGTTCCGCGACCCGAGGGGATGGCCAATCCCAATCTGGCGACTGGTGAAATTGAGGTTCGCGTTACTGATTTCAAACTGCTCAACAAAGCGGCGACACCACCGGTCCCTTCTGGTGCCCACTCCCGCGATTTGCCAAATGAAGAGTTGCGGCTCAAGTACCGCTTCCTCGACCTGCGCCGCCTGGAAATGCAACAAACAATGCTGTTGCGATCCCGGATTATCAAAGGGATGCGAGATTATTTTGAGGAACACGCTTTCATCGACATCGAAACACCCATACTTGGTCGCAGTACTCCCGAGGGGGCGCGGGACTACCTGGTTCCGAGCCGTATTCAGCAAGGAACCTTTTACGCATTGCCCCAGTCGCCACAGCTTTACAAACAGATTTTGATGATTGCCGGCTACGACCGTTACGTGCAGGTCGCGCGTTGTTTTCGCGATGAAGACCTTCGGGCAGATCGGCAACCCGAATTTACACAACTTGATGTGGAAATGTCGTTCATTGACGATAACGACGTGATCGAAATCATCGATGGTCTGGTGGCAAGGCTTGCCAAGCAAGAGCTTGATCTCGATATCGACTTACCCCTTCCGCGGATGACGTATGACGAGGCGATGACCCGGTTTGGGCACGATGCACCTGATCTTCGCTTTGACATGGAGATCGTTGACTGTACGGACCTTGCACCACGGGGCGATTTTGGCGTGTTCAAAAATGTTGTGGCAGCGGGGGGGCATGTGCGGGCGATTAACGTAAAGAACGGACAGTCGCACTACAGTCGCCGTGGGATCGACGCCTTGACGGAGTTTGTAAAAAGTTTGGGTGCCAAGGGACTTGCCTGGTTTCGGGTTGAGGATGACGGCAAACTGGGAGGCGCGATCGCCAAGTTCTTCAGTGATGAAGTCCTCGCCGACTTTGCCGATCGCCTGGATGCT
>JAKVCB010000108.1 GCA_022448345.1 Pirellulales bacterium | reverse complement strand
CTCATGGTTGCCCGGCGGTCCGTGCGCTCCCGCATCACCAATGAAGACGATCTTCGTAATGCCGTCTTTGGCTTTCCGTTGAAATTCGTAGTCAAAAATTCCCCGCTCTTTTGCAACGGCGAACTCGACGCTCAGCCAGCCAGCGACCAAACCTAGAATCACTGCGGCTGAAGTGGTGATTTGTTTAATCCGAAGTTGTGCAGTAAGCATGAGAAACGAGTCCCTATTCAGCTAGATTTGGGTCGAACACGTTTCTTAGATCGGAGTCCAGCGGCGCGTCGGCGATCGTTGTCTCGTCATTTAAACCTTTTTCGTTAACCCGCCACTTCACCAGGCCGATGTCGCGCGGGAATGGCTTGGTGGGATCGGTTCCCACTTGGTCGTGGGTGCGAAAACCTGTGCCAAAAGAAGTGAGGATGGAACCGTCCGGCAGCAGCACCGAGGAGGTCGACTGGCAGGCTGCCCACCAGGAAAAATCGTCTTTTCGATTCGCTTTCCACGAAGACAGGATGAATTTGTGATCCAAATCCCAGGTTTTGCCATGGTCCCGACTGATGACCGCCTCAATGCCATACTGGGGGTACCCGTCTTTGGTTTTCACATACCCTTTTCGAACAACGTAAGTCATAACAAGGTGTCCGTCAGGCAAAACCACGATACTGGGGTGGTGGCGTCCCCAGTTGTACAGGATGTTGAGTTCCGACCAGGTTTCTCCATTGTCCGGGGAGATAGAAATTCCCAGTCCGGCGTGGTGGTCGGTCCACGGCCTGGAGAGATCCAGGTTGGGCGCCCTTGTTCGACAACCTGCTACGATGTCGCCGTTTTGTGCACGAAACAAGGCAACCTCGTTGGTGTCTTTCCACGCGTGTACCTGGACAGGTTTTGTCCAAGTGTGGCCCGCATCACCGCTCGACCGGATAAACACGCGCGGCTCGTGGTGTCCTAGTGCGACGTCGTACCCCGTTTCCCAAATCCGGGTCACTTGGCCCGTTTGGGGATCTCGGTCGACCAGGTAGGGATCCCACTGGAACAAAGTCTGGTTGTCTGGCCCCGGTGGTGTGGGCAGCGAATCGCTCCAAGTCCGCCCGTAATCCTCACTGAAATAGCGACGTCCATATTCGACCGAACAGAGTACGCGGCCGTGGTCCAGGTAGGTCAGGCTCACTCCAAAGCCTGTTTTGCGGCCTTCTTCCTCGTCAAGCGGCATGCGCCGCGGCGAGGACCATGTTTTGCCAAAGTCGTCGCTCTCCAGCAGGAACGGGACTAAGGGGACATCGCAAGAAACCATCATCAGGAGCCGCTCTTTTTCAGGCATGAAAACAAGATAGGGGCCACGTACGATCCGATTCCAGGATTCGGTTATGATTTGGGATTCGGCCGGCAGAGAAATTGGTTTGGCACTTCCGTTGAGCTGCACGACTTCGTGGTCCTGCCAGCCGGAAGCCCACGCAGTTGCCGGTAGTGTACCGGTCGCCAGTAACCCGCAGGCAAGAAGTAGGATGAGTTGTCGCCCGATACGGTTTGCATTCATGATGGTGTTTGCCATTTATTTGTTTCTGTTTCGTTTTGGAGACGGTGGCTCTTGTTGGCCACGAGTGTTGCTGCTTTCTTCTGGTTGGCCAGTCATGGTGACTTGATCGGTTTGCCCTGTTCGGTAGTGCGATCCATCAAAGTGGCCTGCTAAGGCCAGGTGCTGGGCCGGCAACGGGTACCTTGGCGCGTGCGGGCCCCGAAGGCAGCTGGTTTCCTCAAGCCACATTGTAGCTTTTGGTGGCTCCGTTGTCGTACGTTTCCTGTCAGGTGAGGCCGTTTTTCAGCGGCGCCGTGATCGACCCGAAACCAACAGAAAGCCCAGGCAGGCCAGGAGAGATGCCGTTGAGGGTTCGGGGATGATAGTAATCCCACTTACGGACGCGGCCTGCTTTCTTTCGATCAGGTAGTTTTGCAAGCCAGCTACGTCAAAACCATAGCCTTCAACGGTTTTATCGTGCCAAAGAATGGTGCTGTAGCTGAATGTGGCATCCGTTAAGTCTGCACTGGAAAGCGTTACGCTAGTCAGATTTGCGTTTACGAGGTTTGCTCCCTGCAAGTCGGAGAGGGCCAGGTTTGCGTAGGACAGGTTGGTGCCGGTCATGATTGCGTTGGTGAGGCTTGTTTTTAACATGAATGCGCCGGCCAGGTTGGCGCCAGTCAGGTTGGTGTGGTTCAGGGTGGCGTCTTGCAGGGTCGCACCCCCCAGGTCTGCCTTGGTGAGGTTCACGCCATCCAGTTGCGCACGGAGCAGGATGGCGTTGGTCAGATTTGCGTGTGACCCGCTGGCATTTCTCAGGTCCGCTTCGGTCAGTCCAGCATAATCGAGGTTGATGCCGGTCAGGTTTGCGTGGTTGAGTTTTGCGTTGGGCAGGTCTGCCGTCTGGAGGTTGGCATCTTCCAGGTTTGCGCCGGTCAGGTTTGCGTTGTTCAGGCTTGCACTGTCGAGAAACGCACCTTTGAGGTTGGCGCCGTTAAGGATCGCATCGGGCTGTAGATTGTTTCCGGTATAGGGAAGGTCTCCGCCGTCGACGCTCTGGATCGGATCGACAATCGTACCGTCGGTCATAAGGTACGAAGCGCCGTTTACCGAAAAGGCCGGGAGGGCGACAAGCAGCAAGACTGGAAATAGGCGCATCCGTGGATTCCAGTGCCAACGGGCAAAAGGCTAGGGGTTCCATGCATATCTCAGGGGCCAATATGACCCATCTTTCCCGGAAAGGCAAGTTGGTTCACGCGCGATTTTCAGCGGTGTTGATCCCGGGGCCTTTGAGGATTGTTTTCCCCTGGAGAGAGTGTGTTAATTTTCCAGTTCCACTTTCAATAGCGCGATTCCAAAGCGTGGAACCGTTAGCGAGGCAGCCTGATGATCCAGGAGTGGGATTTGCCGAGTTGTTGTTTTCATGACTGCATCTGGTTCAAGTTTGTCGACTGACAGTACGGTTGCTTCGGCGCTGACTGGTTGTTTGCCGTTCACGCGGAGCTCAATCTGGTGGTTGCCGGTTGGGTTGGTGTTGACGAAAGTGATATTTATCTGTTTACCGTTGGTTGACAGTGAAGCGCAGGCATCGATGGAAGTATCGTCGACTTTCAATTTCAGCAAACGTCTGCCCCCGTGTACCCGGACCAGGGCCATCGCCTGTCCCATTGCGGTCAATTCTGCCGAAAATGGCGCGACCGCGATGCTGCCTTCGTTGATGGGTTGAAACATGGCAGCCAGCGATATGTTGAGTTGCTTTGACTCGCGACAAAGCATGTTAAGTTGGGCCGCGGCAAAGGCGGCATCGATGGGGCCAACATGCCATTGGTTGACCAGTGGCGCGTTAAACCAGTCGTGCTTGATATTCCATTCTGCCAGCATGAGTTGAACCTGCTGGCCCGTAGTCCCCAACTGGTGCATGCCGTTCCGTTCGCCGGCAAGCCACGGTAGTACCGCTTCACGGGGACGACGTGCCTGGCGGGCGAATTCTGCAGCCCCATCGTTACCCGATAGGGCTTTCGTGATCGGGGCGTAGCGCGGTAGGGCAAGTATGTCAAAACTTCCCCCCGCTTTTTTAATGACCGTCTGGTTCCACGGGACATCCAGGCCGACGGCAATCACGGTGATGTCCGGATCGACATTTTTCATCGCCGCAGAGTAGAGTCGCACGTCCTCCGCATAGCGATCGGCCGTGTAGGGTGTGCGGGACATCCATTCTCCATAGATCTCATTGCCAATCATCCAGTATTTGACCCGGTACGGCTCAGGGTGGCCGCGCTTGGCACGGACGCTTCCCCACTTGGTTTGTGCAGTGCCGTTGCAGTATTCGACCCAATCAGCGGCTTCCTGGGCACCCTGTTCACCCATCCTGGTCGTGATGAAAGGAAGGGAGTTTAGTTCATGGCAAAGAGCGATGTATTCATCAATTCCAATTTCGTGAAAGTCGTAGTGGTCAGTGAAGGGAAGTGTAGGGGCCCAGCCAGACTGGATTGGCGGACGCTTGTCGCGTGCAAGCAGTCCCTCTTTCCAGCGGTAATCTCGTGTAAAGTTTCCACCAGGCCAACGTACCAGGGGGGGGGTAAGTTCCTTGAGTCGCTCGATAACATCGCGACGCATCCCGTGAAAATGGTCTGCTCTGAGCAGAGAAGCCGAACCGACCCACAAGGTGCCGGGCCCCTGGCAGGTAATCGCCAGCCGGGCGTGCCGGTCTGTCGCAGTCGCGTCAAATTCAAACGCCCACTCGCGCCACAGGCCTTTTTCAAGTTGCAATCGGCGACTTGTATAGACTGGTACGCCCGATGCGCCGGTCAGTTGTGCGGTCACCGTTAGCGGGGAATCCGATCTGAGTTGAAACCGGGCTGTGTATTTTGTGCTTTTTTGTACTGGGATGTCTCTTTGCCCGATGCCCCCGGTAATTCCCGGGCTCTCGATGGAGATGCGTTGAGACTGTTTGCCCGTGAAGACGGTCTTTGTATCGGGAGCGAATCGTGCTGTGGGGCTGCCAATCCCGTGCCAACGGGCGGCCACTCCGTCCGCCCCAACCGCACCACGGCGCCAGAAGGTCCCTTTCCAGTCATCCGCCACATTCTCGCCGGCAAATTTACGATTCGCCAGCAGTTCTCCGCTGAGGCCTTGCCATACTGCGTGGCGGGTATTTTCGAGGTTTACACTGAACAAAAGTGGGGAAACGAGCTCGCCACCGTGGTCTGCCTCGACGGTGATGTTTTCAGCCGCCACTTGTCCTGTCAGCGCGCTTAACGTTTGGCAAGCTGCAAAAAACAACACAGGCAACAAGCCCGCGGGTCGAGGTGGGAGTTTTTGCATAACAAACAAGTTCCTCACGCGACTTGCAGTGGCGGTTTGGTTCTGCGATAGACGAGTGTAACACGCTTGGCGGGGACGGGAAAGAATGAAGTGCAATAAGTCGCACTGCTTGCATGATTTGTCGCAGGTGGCTACCCGGTTCCCAGGTGGATCAAGCTGTCGTCAAGTCCATCGACAATTCGTGATGCAAGATAACTTTTGCCGTGCGTTTAGGAATGCACTACAGGCGACTCACTTGGAGACGGTGAGCTTGGTTGCTGGGGGCTAAGGCGCACAGGACATGTGGAAATAGTCAGACTTCTTTGTCCGGGGTGTGACTCGAGTGAGGTAAAACTGGAGCCAGCGCTTCGCGTGCCTTTCCCGGCAGGCACGACTTACTTATTGATTTCACAAACCACGCGGAAGCCGGCGAAAACGTACTCCCGCAATGCGGCCGTGCGATAGTCGGACTGTGCGAACTGGGAGGGATAGTCCCACGCCCCGCCCCGCATAATGTGGTGAAAGGAAATCGGGCCTTCGGGATCAGTTTTGTGTGAGGAAGTGTAGTCACGCATTCCATCCTTGCACCATTCCCAGGTATTGCCGTGCATGTCGTAAAGGCCCCATGCGTTGGGCGGATAGGAGCCGACGGTCGTTGGTCGATTGAGCGGTTTGTGGTCCGTATTTTTAATTGCAGGTGTGGTAATGTTGGCCTGTCCTGGCGTCAGTTCGCTCCCGCAGGCGAATGGCGTTTCCGTTCCTGCGCGGCAGGCGTATTCCCACTCAGCTTCGGTAGGTAAGCGGTACACGCGTCCTGCCGCAATTTCTTCACGGCGATTGGTCAGCATTTCACAAAATAACCGAGCCGTTCCCCAGGTGCAGTGATCGGCTGGAAATTGGGACGTATCGATTCCCTTGACATACTTCGCAAAATGTTCCTCCGCGTGAAATTTGCTTGAAGCGTAACCCAAAACCTCAGCTAACTCCTGTTGAGTCACTTCGTGCACGCCCAGGTAGAACGGCTTGGTGATTGTAACGGAGTGTTGCGGCTGGTTAGCATCCGTAAGCGGGTGGGGTGCGGTTGAGCCCATCAGGAACTCGCCACGGGGGATGCGGACCAGCTTCATGCCGATGGAATTTGTGATTTGCTTTGGTTGAGGGAGAAGGACCTGGTTGCCACCGCAACCGACCAGCAGGTCCAGGGCCAGGCAACTGCTAATGAGCCAAAACGAATTCAAATTCATTCTTGCCGTCAACCTTGATTTCTGCTGTCCAAGGAGTTGATTCGTGCAGTTGATACCGCTTCGGAATTCTCGTCCCGTCCCGTTCAGGATTGAGTAGTGCGAGTATGACTTTGTAATGACCAACTTCAGCTACTTTTCCATGTGGGCGTGTTTTGAGCGTGAACTGGCCGTCAGTGGTCAGCCATCCTGAACAGCTGGTCCCTTGCGGCGTTTCGTAGTCAAAGACCAGGGTGCCGTCGTCGATTGCCCTCGGGTCATAGGGATTAAAGCGAACAACTGCTTCCACACCTGTGAGTGGCGAACCATCTGCCATTTTGATGACACCATTGGCCGGCACAAAACCCTCTGGTGCCGGTGAGCACCCAGGTGCAATAAGACAACCCAGCGCGAGGAGTCCGCAAATCTTTTTTTTAGAAAATTGAGCTCCAGCCAACATTCTACCATACTAACAAGTAGTTGCATGAAGTGGTACCGACGTCAGCGGCCATCGGCGCAGCAGGTTTTCGAAAATGGCAGCAAGTCAGGTCATGCCTTGTTCAACAGAGGCGGAACGTGTCTTCTCATCACGACTTGAAGGTGATAGCACTTGGCATGGTTCATCTGCTGTTAAGTTCGCGTTTTTTTAGAGGTTTGCACGGTTTTTAATGTGAATATTAGTTTTCCAGTGAACTCAAATAGTGCAAAGTGGCGATTGAAGTGGCCGAGGCCCGGATTCTCCTTCTAAAATATATCAGTTTTGTGTCCTGCTCATTGCGGGGGCAATCCAGATTCGTGGCTAAAAGGTTGCATGACAATTTTTCCGGCAACTTTGGCGACCTCTACAAAACACCGCATAGAATGCAGGTTGTCATTCCGGTGGGCTTGATATGGTGAACGTGTGGTAAAATATCGACTTGCGATATTAACTAGGGGATAGATCTGGCTGCTTGCACGCCGTATGGAACTCACTGTGAATCTGAATTCCGTTTCCAAGAGATTTCGGGCGACCGGTTTTACGCTGGTTGAATTGCTCGTAGTGATTGCCATCATTGGCATTTTGGTCGCTCTTTTGTTACCTGCAGTACAGGCTGCCCGTGAGGCGGCTCGCCGAACAACCTGCCGTAACAACATGAAGCAGCTGGCGCTTGGAGTGCTCAATTACGAAAGCACCTATGGCAAGCTGCCGACCGGGGGGACATGGGTAAACGGTACTCTTCCGTTGAACTCCAGCCGCAGCCAGTATATGGGACCGAACTGGGTGATCCTGACTCTCCCATTCATCGAAGAAGAAGCTTTATACGATAGTTTTACGTTCGAGGATTCGGCCACTGGAAACTTTGTGCCGATTGCTGCATCAGTCAATCGCGAGGCACGCGGTACGAGTCTAAAGACCATGCTGTGTCCCACGGATTTTGGAGAAAGCATTGCGTTCGAGCCGATCGACGTCGAGCAATTTGGAGATAATTGGGCACGGGGAAATTATGCGTGTAACGCCGGGAACGCTGCCGTGGGCGGGTTTGACGACACACGTGTGGTTGGCTGGGCGTTTGGCCAGAATTCTCCTGGTTGGCAGAAACATGAACGCGCCGGAGTCATGGCAGCCGAGGTATCCGCGTCGATGAAGGAAATCCAGGATGGCTTGAGTAAGACTGTCATGTTAACCGAAGTTCGAACTGGATTGACGGCTCCAGATCCCCGCGGTGTTTGGGCATGGGGGACGGCAAGCGCCAGTATCGTTGCCTGGCATGGTTGGAATGAGGGAGCGATCGGGTCGGCCAACGGACCAAATAATTGTGATATGGACTCAGATGACATTCCGTTCTGCAATGAGTCCGTACGGGCAGCGGGTGGCGGTAACGGTATGTTCGGATTGGAGCGGCTTCAGGAGGAATGCATGACGTGCAAGGTATCCAGTACAGAGAATTTTGGCGGACAGGCCGGTGCCCGAAGTCGTCACGTGGGAGGAGTGTTTGTTGCGCTCTGCGATGGCAGCATACATTGGATTAGTGATGATATCGAAACAACTTTGCGTTGCTGCAGCGTTTGGGACCGCCTGATTTTGCGGGCCGACGGTGAACCTCTAAATGGGTCTGAGTTCTGAATGGAGTTTTCCGGATCAAAATGCGGAGTCATTCGAGGATCGTTGGTGATCTGGTCGCTGGTAGGTGGGCTCGTCTTGACTTCGCATGCCGGCGCCCCATTTTACGTTCCGGTGCCGACTGGATTGCATCAGCTTGATATCACAGAAGAAAATGTTTTGACGGCTGGAAAAGTCGAACTCGGAAAGCAGCTCTTTTTCGATCCCCGTCTATCGCGTGACAACAGCACAAGTTGTGCAAGCTGTCATGATGCGGCCAAGGGCTGGTCGAATGGTAGCAAGTATGGAGTGGGTGTTGGCGGCAGGAAGGGAAGCCGAAATGTACCGACGCTCATTAACGTGGCCTATCAGGATCACCTGTTTTGGGATGGAAGAGCCCAGAGTCTCGAACAGCAGGTTTATTTTCCCGCCGCATCGAAAGATGAAATGGATCTCTCTTTGGACGAAGCGGCGGCCAGGCTGAACAAGATTTCCGGTTACCGCCAGCAATTCGAGGAGGAATTCAGCGGTCCGGCAACGGCCGAGAGAATCGCCAAATGCATCGCATCATTCGAACGGACCATCGTGGCGGCGAATTCGCCTTTCGATCGTTTTCGCACAGGCGACATTTCAGCCCTGTCGCCGTCTGCCAGGCGGGGGCACGATGTATTTTTCTTTCGTTCCAATTGCGCGTTTTGTCATAACGGTCCGAATCTTACCGATGGTAAATTCCACAATACGGGAGTTGGCATGGAGCTGCCCAGTCCAGACATGGGGCGATTTGCTGTGAACGAAAACAATGAGTTGGAACGAGGTGCATTCAAAACACCGACACTTCGCGATATTTCGCGGACTGCACCGTACATGCATGATGGAAGTTTGGAGACACTTGAGGAGGTCGTCGAATTCTATAGCCGCGGTGGCAGGATGAATCCTTACTTGGACGAGATGATTAGTAGTATTCTTATGAGTGAACAGGATAAGGCAGACCTGGTCGTATTCCTGACAGAGGGGCTCAAGAGTGATTCATACTCCATCCCCGATCCGCCCAGGTTGTCTGAATAATGGGGTTGAAAATGCGTTTTTCGTTGTACCGGGTGTCGAGTTGGTGGGTGTTCAAATTTGTAGTGGGTGTGCTTGCGATAGATGGGGGGGCGCGCGCCGGTGGCGAGTCTCTCGCGCTGCTCGATCCGGCTCAGGCGGGGCCAGATTTTTTCGTGCAGGGCGAATACGTTGGTACTGTTGGCGGTAAGCGGAAAGTTGCTGCGCAGGTTGTTGCGCGGGGCGATGGAGTTTTTGGGGGGGTTCTTTATCTTGGCGGGTTGCCGGGAGCTGGGTGGGATGGCGTCACCAGATTTCACTTTGGCGGAAAACGCAACGGGGATGTCGCGAGATTTGTCGGAGTTATGGGTGAACGCCTGGAATTTGAGAATCCCAATTTTAGCGCAACACTGCAGGGTGGTCTCCTGCGTGGCACGGCGCAAATGTTTCATAACATCGTAGAGGAGACTTCTTTTGAAATGAGTAGGGTCGAACGCTGCTCTCCAACGCAGGGGGCGGTACCTCCGTCCGGCGCAATTGTGCTGTTTGACGGTACCAGTGTCGACCAGTGGAATCATGGGCGGATTGTCGAGCAGGGTTTTCTTGACGTGGGTGCTATTTCGAAACGGCAGTTCAAGAGTCTCAAGCTCCACATCGAGTTCCGTACTCCCTTTATGCCCACATCGCGTGGAATGGGTCGGGGCAACAGCGGACTCTATATCAAGAACGAGTGGGAGGTTCAGATTGTTGACTCGTTCGGTTGGAATTCCGAGAATCGAAAATTTGAACGGCTGGCAAACTTTGGGCGTTGCGGAGGCATTCACGAACTGGTTAAGCCTCGTGTTAATATGTGCTTTCCTCCACTCTCGTGGCAAACGTACGATGTTACATTTATTGCAGCGCAGTTTGACGGGCACGGCGAACGGGTTTTGCCCGCTATGATGACGGTTGTGCACAACGGTGTGTTAATTCACGACAAGTTTGTCTTGCCACCCACACCCCGCGGGACTGGCGAGAGTAAAGAAGCAGAGTTTGGACCGATTTACCTGCAGAATCACAGCAATCCCGTTCGCTTTCGTAACATTTGGGTCATTGAAGTCGACGAAGACTCAGAGGTGTCAGTCGGAAGGCACTAGCCTTCACTCTCTTTAAAAGCTGGAGGGAATACTATTCCCATCGGCACCACGTTGTAGTCAATTTCGACCCGTAAAGCATACAACGTCATTTGCGGAAGAACGTCGTCGGGCCGCGCGAGTAGCGTGAGATTTACCTGGTTGTCTCCCTGCCTGATCCAATCGCCGTCGGTGAGGTCGAAGCTGGCCTGCAGGTCGCCATGCATGCCGTTCCAGTTGAATGCATATTGCCGGCTCGGCTCCCACCTGGCGGAGTCAAGGGGAACATCTTTTCCGTTAATCTGTAGCTTGAGCACTTCGTGGCTGGTGAGGTTTACCAGGTCGAGTCGCAGTGTAACCGCCGCCAGAACGTGATCCCGGCGAGCCGACTCAATATCGTCCGAGATGGGCACCCTCACGGTTACGCCGGGGCCTTCCGGCTCAACCGGTAGCTCCAGAGGCAGTTGGTGAGGATGTGCGGTTTCGTAGGGTATTCTGAAGAAACGTGATTGATACTGCAGCCCGATGCCGGCGATCATGTAGAGCTTGTTTTTTCGAGCAAGTGTGGCGGTGTCACCACATTCCGAGAACAGCGCGAAGTCCTCCACACGGTTGGTGACCTGCTGGTTATGAAAATTGAACAGGCTGATGCCGTCCACGCCGTCCTGCCATGCATTTTGCACTGCCGCCCGCACTGCTTCTCTCGGGGGGGGGCGGAACCGGCCAGGGCCGACGCCTTCGGTCACGCTGGCGTAAATTTTCACGTCTTTTCCCCGAGCGAGATCGACGAACGTACCAAAGGGAATTTCACACGTCGTGTCGTAGTAAACAGACGGCGTTAGCGACGTCAGGAGGCCATCGTTAATCCATGTCTCAATATCCAGTCCCGAATTTTTGCAAACCCCAAGTGTTCCGGGAATACGGGCTCCAAAGCCAAGCGGGCGTCCACGAATACTGCCGATTTGGTCAAGCAGCCTGCGGATATCTCGCAGGAATTCAGTCATGATGTCTGCCGCCTGGCACAAATCTGCCTTGGTAAAGTTGTGGCCGATATCGCGCGTGAAGTCCAATTCAAATCCGTCGATGTCGTACCGGCTGCAAAGCTGGGTGATCAACTCCTTTCGATGGGCCTGAACTTCTGGCAATGCGTAATTCAGGTGATGGCAGGGCGGCACGCTGCCGTCCGGAGCGGGAGGATGAAACTCGGCCGCACACTGGTCATCGACATAGTATTGGGGGTGTTTAACACCAAAGCGGCTGCGGGGTGCGTAGTCACCCCCATGGCCGTCGTTGATGCGCATCGCACCCCAAAATGCTTTGCCCTGATCATGGGCCGCGGCGATTACTACTTTCCAGGGGTCATCTTCCATGGCCAACAGGGATGCGCGGTTTTGCATGCGACGCCAGATGTGACAGCTTGCCATTTTGTCAGGCAGCACCGGCTGGGCATCGTCCATGTCACACTCAAACATCGGCACCGCATCACCTGGTGTGAACATGTGGTGGATGATTCCGTCTACCTGGGTTCCGGCTACAGCACCCACCACTTCGTACTCGAATTGCTCCATGGTGATGGGCGGCGGGACACACCGCAAGAAAGACCCATCGATATGACGAAAAAAACGGGGTGCCTGCATGGCGATCAGTCTTTATAAATCTGGTCCAGTAATTCCAATGATGGGGGGGCAAACAGGTAGCTTGCCACATAGCCTACCGAAAGGTTGACGGCCATGGCCAGCCCTGCAACCCACATCCAATTAATCCAGGGGAGAGGTGCATCGACCATTCCGGGGATACCATTAAAAGTAAAGGCAAAAGCCATGCCGGCCAGGGCTCCAATCACAGCCCCTCCCGTATTAGTTCGCCTGGAAATTACTCCCAACAGAAAGAATGATGGAACAGCAGCAATGATCACGTTGTTCATTCGGCGTATTTTTTCCAGTGCTGTTTCGGTTTGGGCTTCGAGTTGCCAGAGTGCAAACAGAGTGACCAGGATACCAAATGCCAACGTCAGTAGTTTTGCAATCTGAACCAGATGATGCTCTGGGGCTGTTTTCCAAAGAAAGCGTTTCACGAAATCGTTCACCGTAACACTACCCATCGAATTGATGGCGGTGTCCATGGAGGACATGAGTGCCGCCAGCACACCGGCCATAATCAAACTGCGGAAGAAGGTCGGCAGGTGATGGACAACAAAGTGCGGCAAAACTTCGTCGTGCTGAATTCCAGCTTTAAGTTCCGGGTATTGTGCGTAATAGGCGACAAAGCCCCAGGCGGTTGGTACGGC
>JAKVCB010000107.1 GCA_022448345.1 Pirellulales bacterium | reverse complement strand
GCAGGCTTGACAACCAAGGTATCAAGATTGGCAAGTACATGCTGCTTTTGCGACTCTTCCCAGCAAACATAAGTTGGCACGTTGGGAATGATCGGATCTTCGTTCAGATAGTACTTGATGATCTGTGGAACATAAGCATACGTCACCTTGTCGTCCGCCACCCCGGTCCCTGGCGCATTAGCCAAAGCAACTCTTCCCGACCAATAAGCCTCAAACAGGCCAGGTACGCCCAACATCGAGTCCTCACGAAAAGTAATCGGATCCAGGAAGTCGTCGTCAATCCTTCGGTACAGTACGTCGACTCTCTCGTACCCCTGCGTCGTTCGTTTGTAAACAAAACCATCGGCAACGGCCAGATCTCGCCCTTCGACCAAATCGATTCCCATCTGCTGTGCAAGGAACGAATGCTCAAAGTAGGCCGAGTTGTACATCCCAGGAGATAGCAGAGCGACTGTCGGTGAACTGGTTTGGTCGTCCATCGTATATTGCAACGCATCCAGCAACCGACTGGAATAATCGTCTACCGGCTGGATTGATGTTTGTTCAAACAGGCGCGGAAACGTTTGCTTCATAAGTTGACGATTCTCCAACACATACGACACGCCAGACGGGCATCGCATGTTGTCTTCCAAAACGTACATTTGACCATCGTGATCGCGAACAAGATCGGTCCCGGTGATGTGACACCAGACATTCTTGGGAGGCGTGAGCCCCACACACGCAGCCCGAAAACCAGGCGCTGTTGCAATCACATATTCTGGGACAACCCCATCCCGGATAATTTTCTGATCATGATAAATGTCCTGCATGAACATATTCAGCGCAGTAATCCTTTGTTTCAGTCCGCGCTCCAACTCTTGCCACTCTTGCTGGCGAATAATGCGAGGCACTATGTCAAAGGGTATAATCCGTTCCTCGCCCTGTTTGTCACCGTAAACAGCAAACGTGATTCCAAGCTGGAGCATCGAATGAACAGCAGCCCGCTTGCGCCGCGCAAGGTCATTTGCTGAAATCGATTTCATCCGCTCGTACAGAAGGCGGCACTCGGAACGCGGGACACCCTGGGCATCGAACATCTCATCGTAGAAATTCCCCACTTCGTAGTTGCGAAAGCTGGGGGCCGCCTCATCCGCTGGAGATTGGGTCTGACCATTTCCTCGCTGCGATTGTGTCACTGTCATTTTTTACTCGTTGGCAGATATCTGCCGCCTGGATACCTTGCCGGACCGTCGGCAATAACTTCCATAAAATGGTTACGAGCGATCACGCCGTACGATTTGAACCCTCAAAGCCCTGCTCCTATCAACACCCGCCCGCTGACGGCGGGTCCATCTGGGACCTGAACCGTTCTGATATCTCCTGCCAGGATACCCGACCAATGACCTATTTGGGAAACTCGGATTGATTCGAATCTCCTAAAATTCTTGTTTCTCTCCCTGGCGAGACCGAACTGCGAACTAATGTCCGTCATCAAGCCAGCAAACCCCGTCCACAAAAAAATGACGCTCCAATCAACCTCGCCATCGACTTGACCCACAACCAGGACCTCAGCCACCGGAGGTGTTCAAGCTGAAAAAACTATTCCCAATAGGGCGAAATTAATGAATACTCCAAGAATTTCGACCATTTTAACCAGTGATAGCCCACGGCACACCTGCCGTTTGAAAAGAGATTGGACGGGAAACCCTGGTGAAGACCTGGCATCCACGATTGCCCCTACTTGCTACCAGACCCTGCAACAAACCCGTTTGGTAGCCCAAAATACCTTGGCCAACTCGCCGGGAAATACGATTTTTCCGCTGCCCGCTCGCCAACACTGGTCAAATTGCCCTTTTGCATTGCCACCCCAATGGCTCCAAAACCACCCCCAACGCTCCGAGCAGCCCCTGTCACCTATCTAACTTGCGTCTTTTGGAAAATTGTTTCCAAACTGGCAAATCGTTGTCGCCACCATCCAGAGCGTTGACAATCTTGGGGCTTGTCCCCTATTCTGAAGCTTCTGCAAATCGTTGCAAAGACTTCTAAATCACTGGACTCGGATCCCATGGCTGTCCCCAAAAGAAAACATTCCAATTCGCGCAGTGGTAAGCGTCGATCCCACGACGCCTTGAAAGCAAAACAGCTTCAGTCATGCCTGAAGTGTGGCCAGATGACTCTGTCGCATGTTGTCTGTCCAAACTGCGGCTACTACATGGGGCGAACGGTCGTCGAAACTGAATAACTGGCGTTCCATTCCTCTCTTGGGACACAGTTTCCTCCTCATTCCTCCTTCGGGCGCAGTCTCCCCCTTGGAGCGCAATAGCTCTGGTTCCGTGAAAAAAGCCTGGGTTTACGTCGAAGCTAAGGCAAGCCGTTCGGACCGGAACCCCGCTTCCCGACGAGAACCGCAGGTGTAAAACATTTCTGGTGGATTGCCACTGGGGGAGAAACACCCTCATCAGCACGGCTCCAATTGGTGAAATCCAGGCCACCTGCCCCGGTATCGGAGAACCTCGGTATCTCGAGAATCTTTCTTCGACGCTAGAAAAGGTGTGATGAAGTACGCAAAAAGGGCAAATTCACCCAGCTGCGCCTCTTCCTAAAATCCCTCTTAAGCAGAAATCTCACCCTCGTTCCACATATCCCCTGCAAGTTGCCTATTGTTCCCATTTAGGTTATCTTTGGTTTCGCCTGCTGGGGGCCAAGCCGGCCTTGCCCCCTCAGGGCGGCATCTGTATTTAACCCCTCATGAATTCTCTACCCATGAATAAATCTGCTTTTCTGTTTCCCGGCCAAGGTGCCCAAACGGTTGGGATGGCAAAATCGGTATGCGAAGAAGTCTCGTCGGCCCGGGACCTGTTTGACCGTGCGGCCGAGGTCCTTGGATACGACCTTTTGCAATTATGTGCTGAGGGTCCCGCCGATGCGCTCGATTCAACCGTACACAGCCAGCCAGCTTTGTTTGTGGCAAGTTTGGCTGCTCTGGAACAGTTGAAACGAGATCAGCCCGAATTAGTCTCCCAATGCTCAGCCGCCGCAGGTCTAAGCCTGGGCGAGTACACGGCATTGGTATTTGCAGACGTGATGGATTTCACCAGCGGTCTGCGGGTGGTACAGGAACGCGGTCGGGCGATGCAAGCGGCTGCCGACAATTGTCCAAGCGGCATGATCAGTATCTTGGGCCTGGAACTGTCGAAAATCGAATCGTTGTGTGAGATCTCCCGTGGTGATCAGACGTTGCAAGTTGCCAACTTGCTTTGTCCGAGCAACGTGGTGGTATCGGGGGAAACCAAGGCTTGCGAGCGAATGGCCGCGATGGCCGAAGCGGCAGGTGCCGCCAGAGTCGTTCCCCTTCCGGTTGCAGGAGCCTTCCACACGCCAGTCATGCAGCCAGCTGTCGATCGACTCGCAAAGGTGTTGCATGAAATCGAACTGCATTATCCACGGATTCCAGTTGTTTCAAACGTGGATGCGCAACCACACACCGATCCAGAAGAAATTCGCCGCCTGCTTGTCGAACAGGTGGTGAGTCCGGTACGCTGGGAGGACTCGATGCGATGGCTGCTCGAAGACTGCGGAATTCAAGCTTTCTATGAGATTGGTCCTGGTCGAGTGTTACGGGGTCTCTTAAGGCGAATTGCCCGTAAGATTCCGTGTGAAAACATTGCGGCGTAGGTGGTTCACAACAGGAGCGAAACCAAATGGGGCGGTCTTCCCGCCTCTGTCCGGATTTCTTTTAGGTAATCCTATATCGGAGACTATGGGCCCAGGTCGTCTCGATGATCAGGTCGCATAGTCATAAGGGTCCATGCATAACGGTGGATACATGTATGTCTGACGAAACAAACCGTCGAATTCAGGTTGACCTTTCTGGCAAGAGGGCAATGGTCACCGGGGCATCGCGCGGCATTGGAAAGTCGATTGCAGTCACTTTAGGAGCAGCGGGTGCAACCGTAGTGTGTATTGCCCGCAATCAGGAAAAACTGCAGGAAACCGCTGATATAATCACCCAGCAGGGAGGAACCGCTGAGGTCTATCCATGTGACGTGGTTGATACAGATGCCGTCCAAAATCTTTTTGATAAATTTATCGAAAAATGGGAGCGTCTGGATATTCTTGTCAATAACGCAGGGATCACACGGGACACTTTGTTGCCACGGATGAGCGATGAGGAATGGGACGATGTCCTTTCCACCAACTTGCGGTCGGTTTTTCTGTTCAGTCGAGCTGCGTCGCAGGTGATGATGCGGGCAAGAACAGGGCGAATTATTAACATTTCGAGTGTTTCGGGGCGGATGGGCAACCCTGGCCAGGCCAATTATTCGGCTTCCAAGGCGGGAATTATCGGCTTTACCCAAACCGTGGCCCGCGAGCTGGCAAGTCGAAAAGTAACCGTCAATGCAATTTGCCCTGGGTTTGTGGCGACAGAAATGACCGACGCCATGGGCCCTGCCGTTCTCGATGAGGTCAAGAAACGGGTGCCTGCCAAACGCCTGGGCACTTGTGAAGAAATTTCGGATGCTGTGCTCTATTTGGCCAGCGATTCCGCCTTGTATATCACAGGTCAGGTATTAACACTTGATGGGGGGTTGACCGCTTAAAGCGACTCTCGGACCTGTCGGCATGGAGTAGCCAGCGGTTACCATACCAAGCCATAAAAATCGCCAGCCGAGCGTAAACATGGCAAACCTGCGTAATACGTGAGAAGCCGGGCCATCCTAGCCTAGACAGCCTGTTAAAAAACGGTTATACCTTACCCTTCCTTTACGGAAATGCTCTGTCTTGAAAGGTTTACGAGATTTGACCTACCTGCGTCGTTGTCGCGATACGGTTGTTAGGCCAAAAATTTATGGTGTCGGCAAGTGGTGGGCACCATCCAACCAACTTGATCCAAATGAGTGCAAATCAGGAGAACCTACAGGTGGCCTCAGTAACGGAACGTGTAACGGATATCGTCGCTGAGCAATTGGGCGTCGATAAGGAAAAAATCAGCGGGCCCACTTCGTTTGCCAACGACTTAGGTGCCGACTCCTTGGATACCGTTGAACTGGTCATGGAGTTGGAGGAAGAATTCAACATCAGCATTCCCGATGATGCTGCTGAGAAGATCCAAACGGTGGGTCAGGCAGTCGATTACATCGAACAGCATAGCGACGGTTAGGAAAGTGTAGGGAGTTTGAGTGTGGAAGGAGCAAAGTGGTTTGCACCTTTGGCCCTGAAATCTTCCGACACTTCGGCTTAAATTCTTATGAAGCGACGTGTTGTCGTCACGGGTATCGGTATTGTCACCGCGCTTGGCCGGGAAATTGCCGGGGTGTGGGATCAGATCTTGGCTGGCCGCAGTGGTGTGCACGAGCTGACGGTCTTCGATACCACCGACCATAAAGTCAAATTTGGTGGCGACATTCCCGATTGGTCCACCGATGGATACGTCCCGCGAAAAGATGTGAAACGCATTGACCGTTTCACACAATTTGCCTTGGTATCCGGAATCGATGCCGTCACCGACTCTGGCATTGATTTTGAAAAAGAAGATCCTTTTCGATGCGGTGTGATTCTCGGGTCCGGCATTGGCGGGCTAAACGAAATTGAAACGCAACACGGCCGCCTTCTCACCAAGGGCCCTGACAAAGTCTCTGCCTTTACCATTCCAAAACTGATGGTCAACGCAGCGAGTGGTCATGTTTCGATTCGCTACGGGCTGCGTGGTCCAAATTATGCAGTTTCAACCGCGTGTGCCAGCGCAACCAATGCTATGGGCGATGCCCTAAAGTCCATTCAATACGATGACGCCGATATTATGATTACCGGGGGAAGTGAGGCAGCGTGTACTCCCATGGGACTCTCCGGGTTTGCGAATATGAAAGCCTTGTCGGAAAGGCACGAGGACCCCACCGGAGCCAGTCGCCCGTTTGACGCCGATCGCGACGGATTCGTTCTGGCTGAAGGCGCCGGCCTGCTGGTTTTTGAAGAACTCGAACATGC
The DNA here is from genome assembly GCA_022448345.1 of Pirellulales bacterium. Classification (GTDB taxonomy): domain Bacteria; phylum Planctomycetota; class Planctomycetia; order Pirellulales; family Lacipirellulaceae; genus JAKVCB01. Next base: position 7,027 of record JAKVCB010000107.1, on the reverse strand, counting down.
CCGCGCCCGCAACGCTCGAATTTATGCTGAAGTCCTGGGTTACGGGGCCAGCGCCGACGGCAGACACATCACCCAACCCGATGCCCAGGGTATCGGTGCCGCCAAGGCGATGGAGAACGCGCTCCGCGACGCCCAACTCAATCCCGACCAGGTCAATTACATTAACGCCCATGGCACAAGTACGCCTCTGGGCGATAAAGCCGAAACCACAGCTATCAAGACCGTATTTGACAAGGATGCGTATCGACTCTCGGTTTCTAGTACCAAAAGTCAACTGGGCCATCTCTTGGGAGCTAGTGGTGGTGTGGAATTAATCTTCTGTTTGAAAGCTCTCGAAAATCAGACTTGCCCGCCAACCATCAATTACCATACGCCAGATCCAGCTTGCGATCTTGACTACACACCCAACGAACCCAAACAGCGCGAGCTGAACGTTCTCATGAGCAATAGCTTCGGCTTCGGTGGCCACAATGCTTCGATTGTCGTAGGTAAAGTGGTCTAACTATCCACCGGCCCAAAAATCTGGCCAACCACAACGGCAATGCTTTTTACCTGATTGGCTTGGTAGCAATTCTGCTCCCCCTTGATCCCGTTAAGCAGCGGCAAGCCTTTAAAGCAGGGTCAAGCAACTCCTCCAAAAATTCTAGTCGGCCACTTGGATTTCGGGATCTTCGGGCAGCAACTTTTGTTTTCAGATTTCTGCGTTCTCCGATAAAATAAATTTATCGGCACAACCAGATCGGCTGACAGGGGCAACGATCCAAGGATGATGCGGGCCGGCGCTGGCAACGAAAACAGCAGCGTTGAGAATTTCATGACTACCACTGGCCGTTTTGTCTGGCGTTGCGCAATGACAATGCTGTTGTGGATCGGGTTGTTGAGATCTGCTGCGACACCAATCACGGTTGATCCCGCGCTGCCGATCACGCATCAAATCCAGGTACAGCTCATCGAAACGGCCCTTAACGACGGAACCCAGGCTGCCACGGTCTTGGGCAACGCGACACAACAATCAGAAATAGAGTCGCTGATTGATCTGATCTGGGCACAAGCCGGTATTGATATCGAATTTTTACCTACCGTCATTCGTTACAACGATACCTTTGCTTACGAAGGCAACGGTGGCAACCGGCCCACGTCCGACCTCGATCAAGTCATTAATAACGCCACAGCCGAGGGGGGCATCCTCAATTCCGACCCAACCATCCTCAACATGTTCTTTGTGAAAATTGCAGCTGGATTTGGATTTACCTCTGAAAACAACGTCAATGGGCTGGCACATGTCGGTGATAACGGCATTACTCAATTCGTTGGCGAAAACCTGCTCGGCTTTCAAAACGGTCTCGACGTCATTGCCAGCGTTGTCGCACATGAAATTGGGCACAACCTGGGACTCAAACACCCACCCAGCGGTTTGCCAAATCTTATGAGTTCCAACGGAACTTCCGAGCAACTTTCTTCAGACCAGATCGAGGCGATTTTTCAAACACAATTTCGCAACGACTCAGTTGCCTTTATCCCCCCAGGTGGCACCCAATTTCCCCACGAGTTTAGCTTGACTGGACCAACCGGTGACTACAACAACAATGGGACCGTCGACGCGGCTGACTATGCGGTATGGCGCGACCACCTCGGTACCAACACACTCCTGCCAAACGACATGACGCCCGAAACGGTCACCCAGGTGGACTACGGTATCTGGAAGGCTAACTTTGGGCTGCTCACTTCTGGCATGGAAAACGGTCTGGAGAATCTGCTGACGATTCCTGAGCCCTCTATGTTCGCCATGTTTTGGCCATTTGTCGTGGTTTTCGGCCTGTTGAAGCGGCTACGATAAGACAGACCGTCGCCCAACCGGGGCAAATCTGCAACAATCTTGAACGTTGGTCTCTAATATTCAGCTGCTTTGACCGCCAGGTTGCCTTCGTTGGAAAACTCAACTCCCCTGGAACTCGTTGCGACTGCCGCCTTTGGTCTTGAAGCTGTCGTGGTGCGCGAACTTGGTGACCTTGGATATACAGCACAGGTCATGCGTCCAGGACGCATTCGTTTTGGGGCCGACGCTGCCGCTATCTGTCGCAGTAACCTTTGGTTACGTTCGGCTGACCGCGTCCTCCTTCAGTTGGCCAAATTCGAAGCCCTTGATTTTGATGCGCTGTTTGATACGGTTCGCGAAATACCCTGGGAATCCTGGATCGCCCCAACGGCCGCGATTCCAGTACGAGGAAAGGCGGTCAAATCCCAACTCTCCAGCGTGCCGGCCTGTCAACGTACGGTCAAAAAAGCAATTGTCGAGCGGCTGACTTCAGATCAGGGCTGGGCCAATCTTCCCGAAACTGGTTATCCAGTTCCAGTAGAAGTCAACATTTTCAATGATGAAGCAACCATCTCCATCGATACGTCGGGGCAGGGACTGCACCGACGTGGCTATCGAACCCTGGTAGGCCCAGCTCAAATACGCGAAACCCTCGCTGCCGGTTTGGTGCAACTGAGCTTCTGGAATCCCGATCGCCCGCTGATCGATCCGTTTTGTGGCACAGGTACCGTTGCGATTGAAGCGGCACTTTTGGGACGGCGAATTGCCCCGGGCACACTCCGTCAGTTTGCCGCTGAGCACTGGCCAGCCATGACTGCCAGCCAATGGGAAACTGCCCGCCAGGAAGCCCGTGACCTGGCACTGCCCTCAATCCCAGAACGGATCATCGCTACCGACACCGATTCAGAGTCGCTTCAATTGGCCCGCTATCATGCCGAGCAGGCATCTGTAGCGGGCGACATCCACTTTCAGCAGCAAAATTTTCTTAACCTGTCATCCCAGCGCCAGTACGGCTGCTTGATCTGTAATCCCCCCTATGGAGAGCGACTCGGTGACGACAAGGAAATTACTGCACTGTATCAATCGATTCCCAAAGTCCTCCGAAAGTTAAAAACCTGGTCACATTTCATGCTTTCGGCCCGCGACGACCTGGAAACTTTGGTTGGGCAGCAAGCAGATCGCCGCCGCAAACTGTACAACGGGCGAATTGCTTGTACGTACTACCAGTTCTTTGGGCCCCGGCCCCCTCGACCCGCTGACGAAAATCGAGTGAAGCCGCCTGTTTGCTCAGAACAAGCCTTTGGCGGACTGCATCCCGAAGCTGAACGACAAGCCACAGAATTTGCCAACCGTCTTCGCAAGCGGGCACGCCATTTGCGCCGATGGCCATCCAAACAAGGGATCACCTGTTTCCGGCTTTACGAACGGGATATTCCTGAAATACCGCTGGTCGTGGATCTTTATGAAGAGGCATTGCATATTGCGGAATTTGAGCGCCCCCATGAACGGACGGCCGCTGAACATGCCGACTGGCTCGACCAAATGGTACAGACAGCAGCCCAAACCCTACAAATCCCACGGGAATTTGTGTTCGTCAAGCATCGTGCTCCTCAACGGGGTCACTCACAATACAACCGCCTGGGCGATAAGCAAACCACACGGGTCGTGCAAGAAGGCGGGTTAAAATTTCACGTCAATCTCTCGGACTACTTGGATACAGGCCTGTTCCTTGACCACCGTATTACGAGATCCCTGGTTCGTGAGGAAGCACAAGGTACAAACTTTTTGAATCTATTCGCCTACACGGGAACTTTTAGTGTCTACGCAGCCGCAGGTGGAGCAACCCAAACCACCTCAGTCGATCTTTCCCCAACCTATCTTTCTTGGGCGTCGGAAAATCTTCGCCTCAACGATTTTAAGGGAAAGGAACATCGACAGATTCAAAGCGACGTGATGCGATATCTCGGGACCCTTTCGCCAGACCGTCTCTTTGACTTGGTCGTCGTCGACCCCCCAACGTATTCGAACAGTAAGAAACTCAATGCGGACTGGGATATTCAACGTGATTACGTGACATTACTGAAACGAGTCCTCCTCCACACAGCTGAGGGAGGCGTGATATTTTTCTCCACGAACTCGCGACGATTCAAGCTTGATGAAGACAACTTTCACGGAGTCGTCATCCGTAATATCACCCGCCAGACTATCCCGGAAGATTTTCGCAACCGGCGGATCCACCAATGCTGGCGGATCATCAAAACTGGAACCTGAGCCACCCTGTTGTGGCAAACTATGGGGCCAACACCTGGGTGCTAGCAAAGGGCCATTAAACACCTTGTCCCGAATCGCTCCCGCCCCTATACTCCCCGCCCAATTCTCTTGCTACCGGTCCGCACTCGGCAAGGAGGCTGATGGATGCGCCGCATCAACTTTTCGCGTTGTTTCATGTCTGCAATGGCGGGCCTGGTTTTTTCTGCACACGTTGCTGAAGGTCAAGATACCAATTGGAAACCAGCTGGCAGCACCCAAAACCGCTATGGAGATGCGGTAACAAAGGGGCGTCGCAATGTCACGAACTCGCCGGCATCCAATAAGATTACACCGCTGGCAACAACCCATGTGGCTGGAGCAAGCAGCGCTGTTTCCGGCAATCTCGTACCGATTGCCACGGCTCCGCAGCGAGCCCGCGTAACTGAAAAATCAGCCACGCTGCCACGTACGGCAGGCCAGGTGTTCCGTGAGTACGATATCCGCCCCTATACTTTGAGATCGGTTGGTGCCACGCGCCCTGAGCAATCGATTGTGGATTGGATCCTGCGCGAAACGGGATATGAAGCGTGGCATACCGAACCAGTCGGACTTTTGACGGCGACACGCGAAACGCTAAGCATCTACCACACACCAGAGATGCAGGCGATGTGTGCGGACATCATCGACCGTTTCGTCAACACCCGGGCTGACCAATGCGCTTTCTCACTCCGCTTGGTTACCATCCGAAATCCAAACTGGCGAACTCGTGCACTTCCCTTCATGACTCCCATTCCTGTACAGTCACCAGGCGTGCAAGGCTGGCTGGTTGCAAAGGAAGATGCTGCACTATTACTCACAGAAATGGAGCGTCGCACCGACCACCGAGAACACAATTCGCCAAATCAACTGATCGTGAACGGGCAGTCAATCGTGCTTTCGACGATGCGACCCCGGACCTACGTGAAAGGCATTGTACCAACCGCCCAAGCATGGCCTGGTTATCAGCCCGAAATGGGCAAGCTCGAAGAAGGGTTCGCGATGGAGTTCAGCCCTCTGCTCTCGATGGACCTCGGCACTGCCGACGCAATTGTGAAACTTCGCCTCAACCAAGTCGAAAAAATGTTGCCTGTAAAGCTCGATATCCCGTCGGTAGTAACCCCAAATCAACGTGTCGAGATCGAGGTACCCCAAATGACAACGGCCAATTTGCACGAGCGATTCCGTTGGCCAACCGAAAAAGTCCTTGTTCTCTCGATGGGAGTCGTCGCGGCACCTGACCCCAAGAATCAAGGAAATCCGTTGATTAACGCAGTACCAATCCTAAAGTCACCCCCGCGATCCGATGCCCTCTTGGTCGTCGAATGCAAGGGAAATCTCACCACGCCAACTGCGACTACTACCAACACACGTACGGCAACGATGAACACCCCTTCATTTCATGGACGGTACTAGGGAGATGCATAAAACGGTAGACTCTACGTGTGGGAATTCACAATTGACCTCCAACGGTCGCCCTCACCTTAAACCCGTTGTCCGTTAAGCATCCACGGTTATGTTGCCCGATCGCCTATCTCCCCGCCGTGTTGCCATTACCGGCCTTGGACTTGTCAGTCCGCTAGGCAATTCCCTCCCCACGTTTTGGTCAGCACTGGCTGCCGGTCAAAGCGGTGTCGCACGGTGCGAGATATCGCCAACGGTCGAAACGCCACTGAAATATGCAGGAGTGGCGTGTGAATTTTCCGGGAAAATCGATAACTTTGGCCCCCTGCCAGCCAACCAAAAAAAGGCTATTCGCAAAGGTCTCAAACTCATGTGTCGCGAGACCCAAATGGCCGTTGCGGCTGCCCAATATGCCCTTACCAGTGCAGGTCTGTCTGAGTCGACTCCTGCTGTTCCTGAACGGTCTGGCATTGTCTTGGGAAGCGATTACATGCTCACAATGCCAGCCGACTACATCGACAGCATGGAAAAGTGCGTTGGAGAAAAAGGGGGGTTCCAGTTCAGTCGCTGGGGCAATGAGGGGCTGGGTGAAATGGCGCCGCTCTGGATGCTCAAATACCTGCCAAACATGCCAGCCAGTCACATCGCGATCTTGAATGACCTCCGCGGACCAAACAATTCACTCACCATGCGGGAATCTTCGTCCAATCTCGCTGTGGGAGAGGCGTTTCGCACCATCCAACGCGGACATGCCGATTGCATGGTGGCTGGCGCTACGGGAACCCGAATCCTGCCAATGCAGGCCCTGCACGCCTTGCAAACGGAACAAATGGCCGATGAAACCTCAATTCCAGCTGAAGCAAGTCGCCCATTTGATAAAGCACGTACCGGGATGGTTGCGGGTGAAGGAGCTGGCATGCTCGTGCTCGAAGAAATGGATACGGCACGTGACCGCGGTGCTAAAATCTATGCTGAAGTTCTCGGAGCCGGAAGTAGCCTTGTTGCCGACCGCAAACTTAAAGGGAACTGCCAGGCAGCTCTTGCCAATGCCATAAAGGCAACGTTGCGAGATGCAAGGATCAACATCACTGAGCTTGGGCACATCAATGCACATGGACTCAGTACCACCGAAAGCGATGTTCAAGAATTCGCAGCCCTCGAAGAAGCGCTCGGACCAACCAGCTCTCAAGTGCCACTGATCGCTCTGAAAAGCAGCTTCGGCAACCTGGGGGCCGGAAGTGGCAGCATTGAGTTGATTGCCAGCCTGCTGGCGTTTGAGCACGGCCGACTGCCGCGGGTTCTAAATTACCAAACGCAAGACCCTGCATGTCCGGTTCAAGCCGTCACCAGCGAGGAGGTACCACCAGGGACCCACTTCCTCAACCTAAGCGTTACCCCACAGGGGCAAGCTGCCGCTCTCTGTATAGGGATATCTCAATAAAAACCAACCCATCAAGAAGCAGCCGTTTAGGCCTCTGGTAAGACTTGGTAGTAGAAATCCTGTTGCAGCGGTGGGCGTCC
>JAKVCB010000106.1 GCA_022448345.1 Pirellulales bacterium | reverse complement strand
CGATGCGGCCAGCGGTAAGTATCATTCTGAGACGAACGGGCTTGTGGGTTTATGTTTGCGACAAACCAGGTCGTTTACGCCTATTTGACAATCCTTAGCGGGAGCAAGGCTGGAACTAACTTTCTGGTCGATCCCTCTGTGCGCACACTCATTGGTCGCGGCACCGATTGTCACATCGCCATCCCCGATCCGTTGTTGTCACGGGTGCATGCTTCGCTGGAATTTGGGCAGGAGGGTTGGGTTTTGCGCGATGCGAACAGTCGCAATGGGACCCAGGTGAACAAGCAAAAAATTACCGAGGCGATGATTGATGATGCCCACACAATCCAGCTAGGCAAGAGCGAGTTGCAGTTCCACTTGTCGGAGGATCCGCCAACGGCGGAAGGGAACGACCCGCACCACACGCAAACGATTGTCAAAGACGTTCCGCTGGCGATGGAATCGAATCAAGAGGAGGTCATTTCGGGGTTACCCGGCGCCGAGCAGGTGAAAGAGTTGATGTTACTGTATCAACTCTGCATCAAGTTGCTCGGTTGTGGAGATCCGGATCGGGTGGTAGCAATCGCCCTGGACCTGCTGCGCAAGCGGACAGGTGCCGCCGTGATCGGGTATTTGGCGGTGACCGACGAAGGAGGCCTTAAACCGAGTCTGGTGATTCCCGAGGATTCGGAGACAAAAATCCAGTTGAGCGATTCGCTCACCGAGATCGTGCTTCGGCAGGGACATGCGGTGTGGGTAGCCAATCAATCGACATCCGGTCGAAAAAGTGATTCGTGGGAACATTTTGCCGATGCCATGTGTGCTCCGCTAGTGCGGAAGTCGAAGGATGGAGAGCGGATTACCCTTGGAGCGATTCACGTTTACCTGGAGGCGGGTCGATTTCGGCAGTCAGATTTTGACTTTCTGATCACCGTGGCAAACCTGGTCGTTGTGTCCCTGGTGAGGGCCCGGGAATTGGTCACGCTGCAATCAGATTTTCAGCGTTTGGTGGAAACATCACCAGGCTACGACAATTTGATTGGGGAAAGTGCCCCGATGCAGGAGTTGAAGACCAAAACAGCCCGCGTTGCCAAAGCCACCGGTTGCGTGCTTGTTCGAGGCGAAAGCGGTTCAGGAAAGGAACTGGTGGCACGGGCCATCCATCGGGCGAGTCCGAGAGAAGATCGACCGATGATCTCGGTCAACTGCGCTGCAATTCCAGTTGACCTGATGGAAAGTCAACTTTTTGGCCACAAAGCGGGGTCATTTACGGGTGCCGATCGGGATCACCAAGGTTACTTCCAGCAGGCGGATCAGGGGACCCTGTTTCTGGACGAAGTGGGTGAATTAACCCTTGAAGGGCAGGCAAAGCTTCTTCGGATCCTGGAAGGACACCCTTTCTTACCGGTGGGTGCAACCGAGGAAGTGAGTGTAGATGTTCGGGTCGTGGCTGCGACGAATCAAGATTTGCAAAATTACGTCCGTGAGAAAAAGTTTCGTGAAGATCTCTTTTATCGGCTCAGTGTGTTTGAACTACATATACCTCCGTTACGAGAGCGGGGTGACGACATTGGCCTTTTAATCAACTACTTTTTGGATCACTATCGACATCAGCATGGTCGTCCGAACCTGGTTCTGGCTGAGGATGCTCAACAAAAGATGGCTCGCTATCGCTGGCCAGGCAACGTGCGCCAACTTCGCAATGTGATTGATAGCGCCGTGGTCCTGGCCGATACCGAAACGATTCGGCCCAGCGATTTGGCCCTGCGCGACTCTGGAGGTCCTGACTTGGACACACTCCAGATCGATCTCTGGGAAAAGAAACTGATTGTCGAGGCGTTGCGACGCACCAACGACAATGTCCCAGAGGCCGCCAAATTGCTTGGCATTGGCCGGGCGACGCTTTACCGGAAAATTGAACAATACAAGATTCAGCGATAAGCGTCCCAGAGGCAGTGCCAGCGAAGTGGCAGTTGGCAGCGGGTAAGCCTGGGGTTTCGAAAGTTGGTATTTTATCTGTCGGCCGTGGATGCGTGAAAAACCAATATTGAACTGTTATGGGCACAACGGAGGATCAACGCCGAAAGTTCGAAGGGCTTGATCGCGATGCGCTTCAAAAGCACCAGTTGGCATCTTTGAATCGGCTCCTGGACAAAGTCTTGCCACAGAATGAGTTTTACGCTCGCAAGTTGTCTGATTGCAAATTTCCGCTCAAAGACCTCGACGAGCTTGCCTCTTGGCCTACGACGATTAAGGAAGAGCTTCAACCTGCAACCGCTGATCCTTTTGTCGCCAATCGTACGTATCCGGCCGATCACTATGTGCGTTATCACCAAACGTCAGGAACTCGTGGCCGGCCGCTGGTGGTGTTGGACACGGCCAGCGATTGGAAATGGTGGACGGATTGTTGGCAATTTGTGCTTGATGCGGCCAATATTAAAACCCGCGATCGCGCGCTGTTGGCATTTTCATTTGGCCCGTTTATCGGTTTTTGGAGCGCGTTCGATGCACTGCAGGAGCGTGGGGTGATGGCAATCCCGGCGGGCGGGATGGGGAGTCTCGCCCGTTTAGAAATGATTCGCCGCTCTGGAGCAACGGTGTTGTTTTGCACGCCGACCTATGCACTTCGACTGGCGGAAATTGCCCGAGAGCATCAAATTCAACTTGAGCAACTTCCGGTCGAGAAGATTGTAGTTGCTGGAGAGCCGGGTGGTTCGGTCCCGTCGATTCGGGCCCGCATCGAATCGGCATGGCAGGCAACGGTTTTTGATCATGCGGGAGCCACGGAGTTGGGGGCCTGGGGTTATCCCGATTCCCAGCGACGCGGGATTCATGTGCTGGAGAGCGAATTCATTGCCGAGTTTGTTTCGGTCACGACAGGTCGGCGAGCCGAGTCGGGAGAGTTGGCTCGGCTTGTACTTACAACCCTGGGTCGTGAAGGCGCACCGTTGGTGCGGTATCAAACTGGCGACCTGGTGCGGCCCGATTTGGGGCACCCGGGAGACAATCGATTCGTATTGCTCGAAGGGGGAGTGCTTGGCCGTGCCGATGATATGATGATCATTAGGGGAGTGAATGTTTTCCCAAGTTCCATTGAGCAAATTTTGCGCAGTTTTCCGGAAGTTGTTGAATATCGCATGACGGCTCACCGTCGGACAGCAATGGACGAACTGGTGATTGAGGTCGAAGATCGCCTGATGCAACCCACCCGGATTGCTGAGGAGCTCAAATTACAGCTTGGACTGAGTGTTGAGGTCCATTGTGTACCGGCTATGTCGTTGCCTCGATTTGAGGGGAAAGGAAAACGTTTTTTGGATGAGCGGAATGAAACCTCAACCAACGAAGCTTGAAATTGTCGAACCGGGTTGCCTGGAGATTTCCTGGTCAGATGGGCACTTGCACCGCTACAAAGTGCGGGAGTTGCGCGATCGATGTCCTTGCGCTACATGTCGGGAGGTGCGTAATGCACCGCCACCACCAGCCACGCAATTACCCGTGATTTCGGTAGCGGAAGCTGCGCCACTGCAAATTAAAAGCCTGTCACCCGTCGGTAACTACGCCTACTCTATTGAATTCAGCGATGGACACGACACAGGGTTGTACACGCTCGATTTTCTTTACGAACTTGGTGAGGTGTCGGCATAGTCCGTTCGCTGGAGGAAATCGGTCTGGGAGGATGGAAAGCTCTAAACGTTTCATCCTTCCCCAGGTGATCCTTCTTTACCGGCTAGTTGCCAGGTAGGCTGGGCAGTCCGGGAATTGCGGTGCCAGGGGCTCCAAAATTGCTGGAGCCGGGCGAGCTGGCATTGGTCGACTCGTCGTCGGACGTGTCGATGGCTTTGACAAGGTCGTCACGAGTGAGACGGATTTTCTGGAAGATATCATTTGCAATTACGTAGTACCAATCTCCAAACCGGTTGTTGAGCTCTTCAACCTCTTTCTTGCCTTCGTCGATCTTGCTTTTGTATTCGTCCAGCTTGCGTTGGTTGGCTTCTTCGATACGTTTGCGATCGGCGATAATTTTTTCCAGATCTTCTGAGGAAGTATCTTTCGCTTCACTAGTATCTGACGATTCGGCGGTTGCTGGATCGTCGGTTTTCTCCTCACCTGCTGCGGCATCCCCTTCGTTGTCCGTGGTAGCGCTGTCGCTTGCAGGACTGGTTTCATCGGTAGCAGGTTCTGAGGTCGAGGAAGCATCTTCGGTTTTCACCTGACTATCTTCAGTAGGCTCCGCGGTAGACTCTTCGCCAGTATTTGCCTCGGGTTCTTTTTCGGCGGGAAGTTCGGGGAGTGCTTCGAGTTCGGGTTTTTCGATAGCGTTTTCGTTGAAGCGAACCATGACAAACAGATAACGGTTCACTCCATCTTCTTCACTTCCATCCTTTTTGTCTGCGATGCCTTGTTCGGCTTCGCCGCTGGAGGCAACCTGCAGGTTGCCGAAGCGAAGTACATATTCGACACCACTTTTCATCGTGCAAACGACTTCACCTTCGCTGGAGAGAATCTCGAGTTCGTCGGCAGTGAGTGGAACGGGCACGAAGCCACGTTTCATAAGGCTACCGATAGAATCATTGTTTTTGAGAAAATCACCACCTGCTTTGAGGTCATCGCTAAGCCCGGATGGTTTTTGTTCGACATCGACGATCAGTAGATCATCGAGGGCATCTTTCAAATTGCCGATTTTGTCTTGGTTCAGTTCTTGTTCTTCGGTAAGTGGATCATCAACAAAGTCTTTGGCATCAGTCTGGTAGGTTTTCAAGGAGTTGACCACCCACTTGGAGTCAGCCGAATCATACCGCAGGGAGTATTCTCCTCGTCGATTCCATTCGATTTGGGGTTGAAATCCGACAAGTTCGAGGCTGGCTGAGTAGTCATTGACCTTAATTTCCTGGATATCCATTGGATTGAGCTTCAAGAGATCATCCTCAATCCAATCTTCGAACCTGGTTGACAGTTTGGAGGGATCGATTTCGATAACGTACACGACATCGCGGTTAGGCTCGCGGACGTAGCGTTGGTCCTCGGCATCTTTAACCGCTTTGCCGATCACAAGATCAACCAATGGTTCGTCGTTGATATCTTTCATGGTAACTCGGGTTCCGACACCTTTTTGACCCGCTTCAAGTTTTGGTGAATCGGGGTCAACAACACCATACTGTTCGTGATCGGTAGGGTTGTTGGATTTCACCGCGAGTACCTCTCGATCGAGCAGGCTGCCGGCTGCTTCGCCCATTTGCTGCTCGGCGTCGGCGGGATAACCATTTTTTGAGGGGAGAGTCCAGAGCCCGCTGTCATTCTGCGAAACTTCAAAATCTCGGAGCGTGGCGGTATCTTCACCAAAGGTCACAATTCTAAGTCGCTTGGCATTATTGGGGTCAAAATCTCCGATGGTTTTGTCACCGACGAGGGTATCAAGGTCGAGGTCAGCTGTGGAAGGTTTGGTCAAAAAAGCAAGGCCCACGGTAACGATGGCAACGACGATGAAGAGTGCGGTTTTTTTAAATTCGTTCATGGGAGGGACCTGGAAAATAAGAATGGGTGTCAGTTGGTTGCGGGGAAATTTGTCGGCAACGTGACCAAAGGGTAATAGGGACAGTATGTGGGCAAGCAGTGCTGCTTTGAATTACTACTTTATTTCGGTGGCGCGTTCATCGATGGGACCTCCGTACCGCAATCGCGATTTGCTCACACCTTCTCGTTCAGATTTTCGGCGATGAAAAAATACGAAGAAAGCCACGAGCGCCGGCGGGATAAGGGGTAGCACTACGGCGTAAGTTTTGTAACGACTTTGCACGCCCCGAATATCCAGGTCGCGATCACGTTCACTCTGCCGGATTTTGCGATCACGATCTTTTTCGAGCCGGGCAATTTTGACATTGCGGATTCGTTCCAGACGCTGGCGAGTAATTTCCAATAACTGCCGCTTTGCGGTGGGATCAAGATCCGCGCGAGCTTCGATCTCATCGATTTTGTCCTGAAATTCCTTGCCAGCTTCGTCGATTTGCTCACGGGCATCTGCAACAAAATCATTTGTTTGCTGAAGAGATTTGTCACGATATTTTTCAGTAGCCTCTTCAATTTTTGTCAGAATACGATGGGTGCGATCCCGCTTGCGGATGTCGATGAACCGCTGGTCTTCGGCGAGATGGTCGAGGATGTTGAGAACGAATGCAACATTTTGGAAGTTCCAGTTAATGAGCATTTCTTCTTCCTGACCCATCTCTCGCAGCATGAAAATAACAGGTGCAATCCAGTCGATATCAGCGACCAATACGGCGCGAACGTTGGCCTCTTCCTCGACTTCTTCCTCTTGCTCCTCACCTGATTGTTTGTCCTCATCGTATTCGGCCGCAATAAATAGATCGTCCTCGGTTTCAACGGTGCCACTGACCTCGGCAGCCACAATGTAAGATTCACGAGTCAATGCCCGGCGCGGAGACATGGGAGCTCCCCGCATTTGCATTTCGAAGTCGCGGTAGTTAATGGTGCCAGTTTGGGGGCCCGTGACGGCCAACGCAGTGAAGTCAAGGTTGGAGTTGTTGTCGGGTTGCCAGCCACCGGCAATCAAAAAGAGGACTTGCCGCATTCCTTCAGAGATTTCATTGTCGGGATTGAACGGCTGAACGGCTCCGTTTCCTTCGTCGATGAAGATCCATTGCTGATCGATAAACGATTGCGCTTGCTTGTAGGGGTTGTAGTTTTGCCAGATGATATCATCCGCAACGAACCTGACGCCTAAGAGTTTCCAGAGTTGATTAATATCGCCTTTTGGCTCTGGGGGCTGCCGATTGAACATTCCCATCATTCCCCCCGGGGGACGCTTCGGCTGCCCGGTGCCAACCACGTTGGGAAAGAACTGTGGCAATGGGAAGGGGTCTTCAAAGATGGCAACCGGCTGCCCGGCCCTGACGGCGGCCACGAAGTTATCCATTTTCTCAGGGGTCAGCGATGAGGGTTGGACCGCCAGCATGACATCGAAACGCTCGGTGATGGGGCTGGTCGGATCGACTTCGACAACCTCGTATTGTTTTTTGAGTTCTGTGACCAGACGTGATTCTTCGGTTTGCCCCTGCATCGAGAAGCCACCGAAAAGTTCCACATCGGTTTTCAGAACGCCAAGTTTCTTGCGTTCCTGTTGGGCAACCGTGGCGATGGAACGGACGAGTTCATATTCGATAGGAATCCCTTTATCAATAAAGGGAATGACCACTTTGTCGAGGCCGCAAGTAAACGCGGCACCAAGGTAAATCTCCTCGCGCTTGCGCGAGCCACCCATGTTGGTGTCGACTTCCCGCGGTTCAATGCCGTAGGTTCGTTCGGCGAGCGTGGCCTGTTCGCTGAAGTTCTCAATTTGGTTTAGATCAACCTGAATTTTTCCTCCACTAAGGGAACTCAGTTCTTGTAGCGAAGAGATGAAATTTCGCTTCAGCGCCGCATATTCAGCCGGCACTTGTGGGCTGACATAAGCGTCGATCTTGATCGTGGGGACGTTGTCGTCGTTGCGGAGTTGATCGATCAGTTCGATCGATTTTTGCGAAAGTGAATTGAGCCTTTCTTTCGTAGCATCCCAGCGGGCCAGGCCGACGTGAGACAAGAGCAAGTTGACACCTACTGCGAGTGCAACAAGTGAAAGGGCACGCAGGAAATAGTGCCCCCACATCGAATTGCCGTCGTCACCGCCACGCCAATGGCGTCGTCCAATCAGTACCATGCTGAGATAAAGCATGACAATAACAATCATCAGGAAGTAGCTGATTCCGCTCAGGCTGATGACACCTCGTTCAAAGTCAGCAAACTGTTCGGAAGCGCTCCAGCGTTTAATCGCTTGGGCAAAACCGGGATCACGGATGATCCAGTCGGCCACGCCAAAAATGGCAAGTGGCAGGTTGAAGATCATTCCGACAATGAATCCGACGGTCAGGTTATTGGTGAGGAAAGAGGCAACCATTCCAATTGAGAGCATGGCGATTCCGATAAACCAATACCCGATGTAGGTGCCGATAAACAGACCGCTATCGGGCCAACCCAGCCCCCAACTGAAGATGAGATAGATCGAAAACATCGAGAACAACAGCGAGACGGTGAAGATCGCCACACCCGCCAGGTATTTACCAACGACCACGTCGAGGTCGCTGGCCGGCATGGTGAGCAGCAATTCGTCGGTGCCCCGACGACGTTCTTCGGCCCAACTGCTCATCGTAATTGCGGGAATGAATACGAGCAGGATGAAGGGCATCCAACGGCTGAGTTGATCAAGGTTGGCCAGGTTGTTGCCAAAAAACTCGGGTGGCCAGAAGGCGGCAGCCGCGCTCAGCACGACAAACACGCAGATAAAGACGTATCCCGTGGGGTTGGAAAAATAGCTGATGAAATCGCGTTTGAAGATCGCTTTGAGGACGTGAAAATTCATGGCGAATCAAAGTGCGCGTGGCACGTGGCTAGTGGTGAGTCTCTTGTAATAGGTGTACGAGTGGCTTGCGAGTTTAGCTTTCTACGGAGGTAAGCTGATGAAAGCGTTCGTCGAGATTATTCTCGCTGGCCTTAAGTTCAGCGGGGGTGCCATCGAATACGAGACGCCCTTCGTTGATAAAGAGTACGCGGGTGCATGTCGGTTCGACCTCCTGCAGAATATGGGTCGAGAGCAAAATAGTTTTCGTTTCGCCCAGGCGTCGAATCGTGTTGCGCACTTCGCGAATCTGGTTTGGATCGAGTCCTGCCGTTGGTTCATCCATGATCAGCACATCGGGTTCGTGCAACAGTACGCGGGCCATCCCAACCCTTTGGCAAAAACCTTTGGAGAGTTTACCAATTGGTTTTCCAATCACACTTTCCAGGCGGCAAAGTTCGATGACCTCGCGCATTCGCTGGTCAATGGCGGAAGAAGACATCCCCTGTATTTCACCCGAAAAACGAAGCATGCTACGGGGTGTCATATCGGGATAGAGCGGACCGTTTTCGGGCAAATAGCCAAGTTGGCGCGATGCCGCAAGCCGGTCGGTGGCCGTATCGTATCCGGCGATCCGAGCAGTTCCTGTTGAAGGAGCCAGATAGCCAGTCAATAGTTTCATCGTGGTGCTTTTACCTGCACCGTTGGGTCCGAGAAAGGCTACGACCTCGCCCCGTTCGATAGTGAACGAGACATCGCGTGTGGCAGCAAAGTCGCCGTAATATTTCGACAGATTCACTGCTTCAATCATGGCGGAGCCGTTGGTGGCATTGCCGCCGTGGGCTGCTTGATTCATAGCTTAAAGACTCCTGATGGTAGTATGGGAAAATAGATCGAACGCGTCTCAAATTGCTGTAGCAGGTGAGGACTCGTCGATCGTTTGTGGAAGGTAAGGGAACGGGTTTCTCAGGGCCGCTTTCCATGCTGGTATTGGGCAATGGCCAATTGGAAATTCCTGCAAAAACCAAGGCCTGCAAAAACCAAAGCAAGGGTAGTTCACTGGCATTTCCGGCAGGTACTCAACGTTTTCCCTTGGTCCAACGGTGGCAACCGGGAAGAGGGGGCAAGAATACCAACGAACTTGCAGGGCCCCGACATCAGCACGGCCGAAACCTGAGACATTGACCGGAGGGAACAGGATAAACCGGTGCCCCCAGGCTTGTCTATAGCTGTTGATACGTCTCCGGTGGTAGCCAGGTTCAAAGTGGGCTGGCATACAAGTTGAGAGCCTGTCTAGGGGTCTCGGGCAATCTCAAGGCGGCGTTTCCAAACCGGGTCATTCGTCTCGGGAAAATCGGTCCGAAGGTGAACCCCGCGAGATTCTTCCCGTTTGAGGGCCGATTCGATCATGAGCATGCTGACGGTTAGCATGTTTTGCAGTTCCCATCCGGTCGGGTCGGTCAGTTGTCGCGTGAGCGCATACCGGAACCACTGGTGGATGGTTTGAGATGCCTCGGTAAGGCTTTCGCAAGTTCGACGGACCCCCACAGCCCGCCAATTAAGACTTTTGAGGGAATTGCGCACGTCTGTCAAATCGAGCCGTTCGACAGGCGGTTTGCTGGTAGGATTTTCCAGCCGAAGAGCCTGGAAATTATCGGATTCTTCGAGGGCGGCTACGGAAGCATCGTGTCCGGCGTGGGCCCCATATACGAGTCCCTCGAGTAAACTGTTGGACGCGAGCCGATTGGCGCCGTGCAAGCCGCTACTGGTTACCTCGCCGGCTGCCCACAGTCGAGGCAGCGATGTTTGTCCGCGATCGTCGACCACCACCCCGCCGATCATATAGTGGGCTCCGGGACGAACGGGGATGGGATCGGTTGCGATATCTATGCCGAATTCCGCGCAGGTTCGTGCAATGCCAGGGAACCGCTGGCGAACCCACGAACCGTCGAGATGGCTCAGATCGAGGTAGACATTTGGGTGTTGGGTTTTTTCCATTTGGGTGACAATTGCTCGACTTACGATATCGCGAGGTGCCAATTCACCCTGTTGGTCATACGTCGGCATGAAACGCTCGCCATGATTGTCGATCAAGTGGGCGCCTTCGCCGCGCATAGCCTCAGTAATCAAGCTGCGGCTGCTGCCAGCTATGTAGAGCACAGTCGGGTGGAACTGGATAAATTCCATATCGGCCAGTGCCGCGCCTGCGCGGTAGGCAAGTGCGTGACCGTCGCCAGTGGCGATAGGGGGGTTGGTCGTTTCGCGAAAAATTTGCCCACAGCCACCGGTGCAAAGAATGGTTTGTTTTGCCCACACGAACGTCTTGCCGTGGTCAACGTTCCAAACGAGTGCCCCACGGCAGCTGCCCGCGTCGGTCAACAGGTCGATCGTGAAGGTGTTTTGCCAGATTTGTGCCTCCAGTTCGTTGCGGGCACGATGAATCATGGCCCGCATAACTTCCCGGCCGGTCGCATCGCCAAGGGCGTGAACAATTCGATGACGACTGTGTCCGCCTTCGCGTCCCAGCATCAATTCGCCCTGGTCCCGGTCAAATTGGGTTCCCCAGGCCATCAATTGTCGAATGTGATCGGGTGCTTCGCGGACGACCATTTCGACCACGTCACGGTTACAAAGATTAACACCTGCAGCCAGGGTGTCATCAATGTGATTTTGAAAGCAGTCTTTTGGGTCAAGAACCCCTGCGATTCCTCCTTGTGCGTAGGCGCTGCTCGATTCTTGCATCACATCCTTGGTAATGATCAGCACCGAAAGCCGAGGATCGATTTCCATCGCGGCGCGCAGCCCGGCAATCCCGCCCCCCAGAATGAGCACATCCACGAAGTGGTGAGGGATTCGCTTGGGATGAAAGGGAACAAGATACCGAGGGACCTCTGAAGATTTCATACCCGCCAGCTTAACCATCTTCCCAGCGGACAGCTACCGTCCAAATTTTGACAATCCCTTGCGATATATCAGCCAGTTGAGCCGTTCGGGACTCAGGAATTTTCAAGAATTGACGTATGGGACTCGTGAAAAGTCAAAGAGGTTTTCACAGATCAGTACGGCGAACTGATCGAAAAAACGTTATTCGGCGGACTTTGAAACGCCCTGATTGTAGGCACGGAGCCGTTGTTCAAACTCGGGTGGGGGGGCAAGGCGGGGCGCATCGCGAAGATCGCGCAAAGTATCGTCCCTTTGTGAAACGCCTTTGCCAGGCGAGTCGGGTTTGAAGCCAAGGCTCCGCAAGGCGCTATTCCAAACATCGTTGGCAGTGGAGTCAGGTGCCGATTGGTTGGCCTCTTCTTTGCGAGACTTCCAGCGATCGACAAACTGCTCAAGTTCGTCCGAGCTCCAGCCAAGTTGGTCGAGAAGTTTCGAATCGACTTTTTTGCGGTTGAGCATATCCGAGAGCTTGTCGAGAATTAGCTCGGTTTCGCGGCGGGCATAATCGAGATTGGCTTCGTCACCACCAGGCTCACCTGAGCCAGCTTGCGGGAGCTGATCCTGGTTGGAACCTGGTTTTCCACCTCCCCCTGAGGTGGAACCACCTGAGGATTGCTGGCGAGAATTATTTTCCTTGCCCAGCGGTTCGGCAGCCTTGTCCCCGGAGTCGGAAGTATCCTTGGGGAGATCTGGTTTTTCCCGATTTCCGGTTGGTTGTCCTGACTGCTGGTCGGCAGATGGGTTTCCGTCGGTTGCCTGTTGTTCGGTTTCCCCGGAATCCTGCTGGCCTGCCTCGGATGAGGGCTTTCCGCCTGGCTGGTCTCCTTGTCCCTGACGCTCATGAGTGCCTTGACCTTGCGACTGGTTTCCCGGTTCATCTGTGCGCTGGCTCGATGGTTTTTCACCGGCACCGGCGGCCGAATCATTGCCGGTTCCCCGTTCTGAGGATTCGCCTGCGCCCTCGTCCGCAGATTGATTTTGACCACTGCTGCCGGTTCCTTCGTGGTCTGCTTTTTGGCCACCCCCTTCCTGGCCGCCACCGGGTCGGTCGCCGCCTTGATTGCCTTTGGAATCGGACTCGCGTTTGCCTGCTCCCGGGGCAGGTGGCTCGCTATCGTCGCTCATAGAGGTGTCGGAGGGGTCCTGTTCCCACTTGTCGCGCGGTTTCATCCGCTCATCGGAACTCGGCGCACCCTGACTTTCATCCGGTTGATCACCAGCTCCGGAGGGGCCTTTGCTGGTGGACTGCTGCCCGCCGGGAGAACTTGGATCCTGATGCTGCTCCTCATTGGCCTGGCCGTCGCGATCAGGATCGCCCGGCCTGGTTTCGGCGCCAGGGTCCGCGGAGCCTGGGCCTTCGTCTTGCTTGGCATGCGGACTTTGGTCAGGTGCATTTTCTCCCGGGTTGCGGTTGGTTTCCGCCTGGGGTGGATCCTCAGACGGTTCATTCGGGAGTGCAGGCTGCTGGGAGGACGGTTTTTCCTGTTGCGCGCCAGAATTGTCCTGACGGTTTGATTCACCTTGCCCCTTTTCGCCTGCCGAGGCATTGGGTTGTGTTGGTTTGGAGGCATCTTCCTTCCGGAGGTGTCGGCGGATGCGGTCGAATGCTTCGCCGTCGTCATCACCGGTAGAGGAAACAGGTGATCGCGGGCGGTCCTCTTGAGGATCACCATTTTGTCTCGGTTGGCGACGTTGGGATCTATTGGATGTGTTTTGACTTGAGGTCTGTGTTTCGGAGGATGGTTGCGGATTTTCCTGTCGGCCTTTGTTGCCGGTTGAGTCCGCTGATGGATCACTTGCC
>JAKVCB010000105.1 GCA_022448345.1 Pirellulales bacterium | reverse complement strand
GCCAGGCCGTCAAATGCAACTTCAAATTCAATGAACTCGACTCCCTTTTCTTCACAAAGTTTGCGCTCACTCTCTTTGATCGGCCGCGAAGCATCACAAATGTCCAGGTCGCCCTGCCACAACTTCTTCATCCCTCCTCCAGTACCAGCCTGTCCCACTGTGACCTTGACGCGGGGAAACTTGCCGCTGAACTCCTCGGCCACTGCTTCGCTGATCGGGTAAACGGTGCTCGAACCATGCACTTTCACCTCTCCTTGGAGAACAGTTCCCGTGCCATTACCACCGGAGGTATCGGTCGGCGCCGAATGGTTCTGACTGCATCCCACCACGTTAAAAAGCACCAAAAGTGCGCTGAATTCGGTTATCCTGCGAGTTAGCCTATACACCTTAAATTTCTCCTGTTTAGCCTCTTAAGTTCCACAACGCCTGAACGTGCGACTAACCATAGACCCACACTATGAAGATAATGTGAAGAAATCGCGAAATTCAATCCTTTGGCAGGATTTGGCGGACCATTGGGACAGTCAGGCAAGCGGTAATCGCACAAAAAATGTAGTGCCCTTGCCCCGCTCGCTCTGAACCTCGGTACTGCCGCCAAACACCTCGACAAGATGCTTGACGATTGAGAGCCCCAACCCGGTGCCCCCCATCTCTCGTGAACGAGCCTTATCGACCCGGTAAAAACGCTCAAAAATACGGTCGAGGTGCTCGCCCGCAATCCCCATTCCCGTGTCCTCGACGGCAATTCGGGCCAACTCTCCCTCGGGTTCCCAATGCACCGTAACTTTGCCCTCGTTGGGAGTGTACTTGACTGCATTGTCAAGCAGGTTGTCGAGAATCTCGCGAAGGGCCTCTTGGTCGGCACGAACGCACAGCGCTGGATCGGTGGCATACCACTGAAGCTTGATCTGCTTCGCATCCAGGGAGGCGCGCCGGCTTTCGATACTCTCATGAACAACTTCTTGAATCGAGACGGAATTAATCTCAAACATCTCATCCTCCGACTCAATGCGAGCAACTGCCAACATGTCCACAATCAGGTGATGGAGACGATCCGCCTGTTCTTCGATATACCCCACAAATCGTCGACGGTTCTGCTTGTCCTCAAGCGCGCCATTCTGGAGAGTTTCGGCATAGGCTTTAATCGAACTCAACGGAGTTTTTAACTCGTGCGACACGTTTGCCACAAAATCCTGGCGCAGTGTTTCAAGGCGGCGCAATTCAGTCACGTCGTGCATTACCAGCACCACACCAGGACACGGATCACCCGACAGAGGTGTCGCCTGTACCGAAATGGTAAGCGTATCATCCGATCCCCATTCTGTTTCACAACGCATGAGTTGTTGCGTTGCGATGGCACCTGCGGCTGCCTCATGCAATGCACTGATGCGCATGACCTCCAAGAGCGACCGCCCCTGGATGGCAGAGGGTACAAAATCGAACAATCGGCCTGCCGCCTTGTTGGCAAAGAGAATTCGTTCACGATCATCAACCGCAATTACGCCTTCAATCATCCCGCCCAACACCGTCGCCTGTCGTTGACTGTTTTGTCGCAACTGGGATATACGGGAGTCGATTTCCTGACTCATGTGATTGAATGCGGTGGCAAGCCAGCCGATCTCATCACGATTGGAAACATAAACCCGTTGATGATAATTACCACCCGCGACAGCATCCACAGCTTTTTGTAAAACCATGATGGGCTGCAGAACACCATGTGTTACCCAATAGGTCAAACCTACAGAACCAAGCACAACAATTGCTGCCACCAAATAGATCACGGTCCGAGCGGCACGAATCTTTTTATCTATTTTCGTCCGTTGAACCAAGGTGCAAAGAAACACCTCGCCGGGCCTTTCATTCGCGACGCGTCGCACCACGTACCGGTCTCCCGTTCCAGGAACCACGTGTAAACCAGGGGCGCCAAGCTGTTCTGTCGCGAGGTCCTTAAAATCATGGTCGGGCTCCGCAGACGTTTCAGCCAGAATTTTGCCGCGCGGCCCCAAAACCAGGAAATCGACCCCAGCTAAGTTCGCAAAATGTTTTAGTTGATCGAAAGCCTGTTGGGAATCTTTACTAGCAAGCAACTCAGA
Source organism: Pirellulales bacterium (assembly GCA_022448345.1). Classification (GTDB taxonomy): domain Bacteria; phylum Planctomycetota; class Planctomycetia; order Pirellulales; family Lacipirellulaceae; genus JAKVCB01. The sequence continues at coordinate 11,017 of JAKVCB010000105.1, read as the reverse complement.
AAGATGGTCTCCAACGCGACTGGAGGTAAGTTCAAGATGTTCATCGAATTCTGCAACAAGATGGTCCCCACGTTGCTGGGCAATCGTTATTGCAAGGAAAATAGTAGCAGCCACGCCAATCCCAGAACAAGTTATCAACAACTTCCAGAACAGTCGCGAAGTGAACATCGGCAAAACAACTCACAAGTGAAATAAGGTCGGAATGACCCTGTCAGAATTATCCCGAAGGGGTTCATCAACAGGCAACCTCTATTCTTTCCTGCGCATTAAAACCACGCAATAATCAAACTTGGATACCGTCCATTTTCCGGAATGGAAAAACTTCCCGGTCGAACTGCAAGCCCATTCCCGACGATCGACGCTGAAGGCCAACTCATTTGGGAGCGGGGCCAGGCGCAGCGGTGCCGGCAGTCGGGCCATCGGCGCCTGGTACCCGTTCCGGACCCTTGGGGGTCAGTTCCTCCGCAGGAATCGGCTCGATTAGATTTATTCCTGCGCCGGGTTGAACGGGGATCTCGAACCCCGGATTGATGACCTCGGGCTCGGCGGAAAAAATCATACCACCAGGCGTCTGGTCATAGGCACCACGGCTCACGATGGGAGCACGGGATGAAATGTAGTTGAGTTGTCGGGGGCGACAACGACGGCTTTCCCGCCGACAAGCATCCGCATGTGCCTTCGATGGCCACGGGCCCTCGGCCAGAAACACACCCGCAAACTCCAGTAATGTGCCCTTGGTAAAATGAACGTTCTTCGTAGCTACGGCGTACTCGGCTAAAGTGCGGTAGTATTGCGACTCGGCCGCAGCCAGCCGTTTTTGAGCATCGAGCAGCAGGTTGAGCGAAGCTTTATTTTCAACAAATTTTGCCTCGACAGCTACCAGTTCTTCTTTACCTGCGACAAGCCGGTTGTAGGAAGTCTGTGACACAACGTACGCACGATCCACCTCGGCAACTGAACCGGCTGCCTCATAGATGACTTCTTGTATCTGCTCTTTCAAGATTGCTCGTTCCCTGGCAAGCCAGAGTTCTGCATTGCGAACCCCAGTGTGAGCACGACGAAAACCAATTGGCAAACTGAGTTCCACCCCCAATTGCCACTCTTGATAGTTGCCACCTACAAGCTCGTCGTAGGCGCTGGCACCACTTACCGGATCGCCCACAACTGGCGGAACCACATTAGCGGTACCCAAAAGATGTTTTCCAAAACCTCGCCAGCGATATAATCCAACTGCATCCAGTTGCGGCAGGAGATAATTTTTACTTGCGATCAGTTCTAACTCTCGGCGGCGGATTTGCCATTTTTGCCGACGCAGTTCTGCCCGGCGGGTCCTTGCTTCAAGAGAAACCTGGTTCCAGTCAAAATCAATTTGGCAAACCACCGGGTCGCGAGCCGGACGCAAGAGCTTACCATCCGTTGAGGGTAGTCCCATCAACAACCGCAGCCGCCTTTCGGTAACATACACGCCTCCGTTACCGCGAAAAGTACCACCTATGCTACCGTTATTGATTCGTGTCCCGTCGGTCAAACGACCACTCAGGGCGTTCTGTACTTCTTCTTGGAACCGGTAAAACTGCTCGCGTGCTTGCGATTCTTTTTCGGCCTCACCACCCCTTCGCCCCTCTAAATACAATGCATGAATCCTCCGCCAGGTACCCAGCGCAGCATCGCGGGCGGCGATCTTGGCATCTAAATCCCGGTATGCAAAGTAGAGGTCCCAGTAAACATTCTCAATGTTGCTCACCAGGTCACGAACTGCAATTTCAAAATCGGTGAGTTGAACATCGGTATTCAGGCGCGCAATGAGGACGCCATTGTACAACCCGGGAATCTGACTTCGACCGGCGATGCGATTAAATTGTGTACCACCACCCTGCAAGAGTGGGTGGCGAATCTCACCCTCAATCCAAGCGTAAAAGGCGGATGGAAAGGCATTGGCTGGTGCATTGTTCGCGTCGTAATCGATATGGTGCCGGATTGCAAACTCAGAACCCGTAACAGACCGTTTGTTGATTTCCGTGTCCCAATTCATCAAATCTTGACTAAATTGTCGAATGCCCCCACCAAAAAACAAGTTGTTCAGCTGACGGTCATTTTTGTCAAAAAAGACTTCCGAAGAAAACTCGGCGTCGAAGGCACTCAACGCAGCTTCAACACCAAATCGTGGATCGGTCTCCTGAATGGCCGGATCAAATTGAGTCTCGACTGCCTCGGGAGCCCGCACAACTGTCCCGCCAAGCTCACGCAACACGCGGGAATTTGACATCGCCAAACGGATGACCTCGTCCAGCTCGATATCTTCGAATTCCGGCTGGACGTTTTCACCTAACGACCACGGCTTGATCGAAGTCAACGCACCCTCTGAATAGTGGTCCGTACATGCAGTCGTGGCAGGGTAATCAATGCTGGCAACGACCTGCTCGTAACCCCCGCTGGGGCCACAGGCCTTGAAGTCCTTACCTTGATGCGAGCGACAACCAGCAACCCCAAGGGCTGTTGCCAGGGCAACGCAAAGGACGTGGGCTAAAGGACGGTGCATCATCGCGATTCACCAGAATGCGGGCATAGGAATCGTTCGCACCGCTCGATGCGGATCGACGGTCGGTCCAATGGAGTGTCCGTATAATCAACACACAGGGAAATCAGGGAACCTCTAGGCTTGCAAAACCAGCATGAACACCGAGTGCGATAGCCAGCATGAACACCGAATGCGATAGATCATTGACCGGCCTGCTCCTCTTTTTCTCTGACGGTACCTGGAGAGGAAAGGCCACAGCCTCCGACTGAAGGCACAGCTTGCATACCTTTCCAACTCGAGCCCGTGCCACAACGAATGCTTCGACCAATGACAATCAGAAAAACTACTAAAATCAATAGAACCGTATCTTTTTGTGCAAACACCCCATATTAAACATGGTTCGGCCGTAGTTCCCGAACCGTCCCTACAATCGCCCTGGCCGACGCGGGTTCACCTTTTGCAGTGGCTAGAGAACACGGCAAACCGGCGTGGAATGGAAAGCAATGACTATAATGCGACTATGTCTGCAGAAAGTTCGCCTATCGCCCCTGATCCGCTGAAAACTCCTGAGGGTTCCCCCACGGCTACCTGGCAAGAGCTGGAAGAGGTTGTGGACGAGCTCACCACCGCCGCGCGCCAATGCAGATCCGCCGAGCAATTCTACAGCCAGGTGATCGATCACTGTGTGAAAACCTTGGCAGCGATTGGAGGAGCCGTCTGGCTGCGGACTGCCAACCAAACCATGCGGCCACTGGCGACCGAAGGCTGGCATACCACCGATTTTAAAACGAGCGACGCGGGGCAGGCCGAACACGAAGCGATCCTTGCACAAGTTGCAACATCGGGTGGAGTTCTGTCAATCAATACCAGGGCCAATGATCAACCGGTTGTGTTAATAGTCGGTGCAGTAAACACAATTCGAACTGAAACTGATGACGACCATGACACAGAGTTAAAGCAGCTTGCCGAAGAACCTTCAGCAACAGCGGGCATCATCGAAATCATTGCTCCCGCCGGCCAAAGCCCTCGCACGTACAGGGGACAAGAACGTTTTCTTCAAGCTGTGTGTGAGATCGCTTCGGAATTCCATGCCATTCGCGAACTGGCAGGACTTCGCACGACAAAGAGCTACCACCGCCAGTTACTCTCATTCAGCCAACGTGTTCACCAGGCGATGGGCCAACGTCACACCGCCTACGAAGTTGCCAATGAGGGATGCCAACTACTTGGCTGCGACCGACTGAGTGTTGTTATCCTGAAACGAAGAAAATGTCGTCTGATGGCGACCAGTGGCATTCACCGAGTGGAACCACGTTCTCAGACAGCGCACCAAATCGAACAATTAGCGGACCTTGCACAAAGCTTCGACGAACCCATTTATTACGCCGAAGGAAACACTGAAAACTTGCCTCAGGTGGCAGAACAGTTGGAACAGTACGTTGATCAATCCCATGCCCGAGAGGTTGCGATCGTCCCAGTCACTCTTTTACCTGAAGAAGATAACCTGAGGCACACTAACGCGGGAAATCCATCTGAACAGGGGCCTGAGGTACTGGCGGTTCTGATTGCCGAGCAGTTTGGCACCAACTCCCGCCCTCTGGTCCATGACCGGGTCGTCGAGGTCGGTGAAATATGCGTCACCGCTTTCGCCCAGGCAGCCCGCTGGGACCACCTTCCCCTGCGATGGCTAAGTGAGTCCTTGGAACGGGTTGGCAACCTGCTGCTGCCACAATATTTTTCCAAAACCCTTGCGGCTACAGCGGCTCTTGCTGTTGTGATCTTAGCGCTCTGCTTTATTCCGACAGACTTTTACGTCGAAACTGGAGGAATACTTCAACCGCAGCTTCGCCGAAATGTCTTTGCGTCACGGAGTGGCGTGATCGAAGAGGTGCTGGTGCAACCTGATCAACGTGTCCAAGCCGGGGATGAACTCCTCAGGCTGCGTGATCCCGTTCTTGAACTGGAATCCAAACGAGTCACCGGACAAATCAGCACAACGATTGAACAGCTCGAAGCGGTCGGAGCAACCAAAACGGAACGTGCAGCTGGAGGGGTCACCAGGCTGGAAAGCTACCGGCTTTCGGCTGAACAACGTCAACTGGAACAACAGCTTACCAACCTGCAACAGGAACTGGAACTTCTGGATCAGCAGCGCGAGTCACTGATTGTTCGGAGTCCTATTGCCGGTGAAATTATTACCTGGGATGTCGAGGGATTGCTCACCGCTCGTCCCGTGGAACGTGGACAGGCTTTGTTGACCATGGCCGATCTGGAGTCGTCGTGGCAGCTTGAACTTCAGGTTGCTGATGACCGAATTGGGTATGTGGTCGCAGCTCGTCAGAAAGACGTCGCCGAACTTCCTGTTGAATTTCGGCTGACCGCCGACGAACGTCACCAGTACCAAGGACATGTGACGGAAATTGCCCAAATTGCTGAACCAACCTCCAACGAACCGGGGCGTTCCCCAACGGTACAGGTTACCGCCTCTTGGGACGAGACTGCTCCTGGTGGAGAACCCGTCTTGGAACTTCGTCCTGGGATGACGGTACGTGCACGGATTGCCTGCGGCCGCCGCTCGCTGGGCTATGTCTGGCTGCATGACCTGTGGGATGCAGCGATCCGCCTGGTCACCTTTTGATGAAACCGTTTGAAACCATGCATGGTGTAAATTTCTACTGCAGTATTGTGGCACTTTTGTGCGCCATCAATTTTCACGCGGTATTCGCTCGTGAAGTTGAAGTGCAATCGGTTATTCTTCGCCTGATTGACGAAGCAGAGATTCCTGCCCAGCAAGCAGGTGTACTGACAACAATCGATGTGCATGAAGGCCAACAGGTTGTCCAAGGAGCGTTGCTGGCACAGGTCGATGACCAGCTGGCCCGGACTGCTGAGCGAACCGCAGAGATCGAGCTGGAAGCTGCCCGTGATAAGGCTGCCAATGATGTAGGCCTGCGTTATGCCACCAAAGCACACCAGGTGGCCAAGGCCGAGTTGCAAAGGTCGGAAGAATCCAATAAACGATCTCCGAAAACTGTTTCCCAATCACAAATCGATGTTGAGCAACTAGCGGTCGAAAAAACCAGCCTGGAACGCGAACAAGCAGAACTTGATACAGCGCTTGAACAATTCCAAGTGTTACTTCACGAACAACAATTGGAAGCAGCACGGCTACAAATCACACAGAGACAACTAAGGGCACCTTTCGCAGGGTCCGTGGTGGAGGTTTATGTCCGCGCAGCAGAATGGGTCGAACCGGGAGAACAAGTTCTGCGAATGGTGGCCATCGACCGGCTCAAGGCAGAAGGGTTTGTGCCAGTCGAACAGGTTGGCCCACAGTTGGCAGGGTCACCCGTACGACTGGCCCCCTACGCCGGCGACCAGTTTCAAAGCACGACGCCTGAAGCTGAAATCTCCGGCAAGGTCGTGTTTGTCAGCCCGGAAATGGACCCGATTACCAAACAAGTTCGTATCTGGGCGGAAATCGACAATGCTGCTCAACGGCTTCGCCCCGGCCAACGCGTTCAGATGTGGGTAAAAACTTCCGCTCCGGACGTACCGTAGTTGGGCCGATGCTGTTCCCGCAACCGAAAATCCTCGCAGACCAAAATACGCTATGGATGAACTCGCTTCAATTGAGCGGCTTCTGAATTTACGGCTGCGACCAGACCTGGTTGCCGTAGAGGTTGAGATGGCAACCGGACAGATCTGGATGGTCAAAGATCCGCTCACTCTTGAGCATCACCAGTTCACGCCACAAGAGTATTTTCTGCTCAATTGCCTACGAACACCAACGAGCCTGGCCAAACTGTGCCGCGACTATGAGGCCAAATTTTCTCCGGAACGACTTTCTCACGAAGCCGTGTGGAAGTTTCTTCACCGATTACACCAATCTGGCATCGTGGTCAGCACGACTCCCGGTCAGGCGCGCGAATTACTCGCCAAACGGCTTCAAGAGCAAAAACACCGATGGTCATTCGCCTGGAGGCAGATTCTCGCCATTCGCTTTCGGGGAATCGATCCAGATCGTTGGCTCACGACCTTCCACGGGAAGTGTCAATGGCTGTTCTCATGGCCCGCAACTGCGCTAGCAGGCATGCTCGTGTTGTTTGCGATGACACTTGTCTTCGGGCATTTCCAAGAGTTTTGGGCCCGCCTGCCTGACTTGAGCCAACTTGCCGACTTTCGCAATGTAGGCTGGCTGATGCTTGCAATTGCGGTAGTCAAGATCCTGCACGAACTGGGGCATGCTGTGGCATGCAAACACTTTGGCGGGGAAGTTCATGAACTAGGCTTGCTCCTCCTCGCTTTTACCCCGTGCTTGTATTGCGATGTATCCGACGCCTGGCAACTACCAGACCGCCGGCAGCGAATCCTTATTTCAGCGGCCGGAATGATCGTTGAGTTTGTACTCGCAGCGTTGGCGGTGATCGTCTGGTGGTACAGTCACCCCGGAATTCTTCATCTGGTCGCACTCAATATCGTGTTAGTCTGTACGGCCAGCACGCTTGTGATTAATGCCAACCCGCTCTTGCGATATGATGGCTACTACATCCTCTCGGATTTGACTGCGACTCCAAATCTCTGGCAACGCTCGCGACAAGTGCTTCGCCAAATCAGTGCCCGCTGGCTGTTGGGATTGAAAGATTTCGAAGATGTGCTGGTCCCTGAACGTCACCGCGGATGGCTTGTACTCTATGCAATATGCTCGAAGCTCTACCTCACTTTAGTGCTGACGGGGATCGTTTGGATGTTAGTCACTTTTCTGCATCCGCTCCATCTCGAAGGCCTTGCCTACGGCGTGGGCATTGCCGTTGTCGCAAGCGCAATCTGGGGCCCCATCGTAAGCACCACCCAATTCTTGCGCAATCCACTTCGTCGCCGCCAGATTGGAGGTAAGCGTCTGGCATTGAGTTTACTGCTGACCGTTGCTGCGGGTTTGGGCCTGTTGATACTACCAGTCCCATACCATGTTGACGCACCCGTTGTCTTAATGCCTGAGAAGGCTATGCGAGTCTACGCAACTGTCTCAGGCCAACTGGTAAGCGCCACACCTGTTGGTACCAAAGTCAAGACGGGACAACCTATCGCTTGGCTTGACAATAGCGAAGTTGCACAAAATCTGGCCCAACTGGAAGGAAAGAAGAGACTTCAAACACTGCAACTGGAACATCTTGAAGCACTGCGAGGACAGGATGCGACTGCAAGTGCCAAAATCCCAGCTGCCCAGACAGCGCTTGCTTCTATCCAAGCACGACTCGCGGATGTTCGCCAGGAGGCCAACCGTTTGGTACTGAAAGCCCCGCAAGCGGGGACAGTCTTGCCCGTCCCATCGATTCCCCAATCATCCGAGCAACAAAACCAACTACCAACATGGTCGGGTACCCTTCTTGATACGGAAAATCTAGGGGCCCTGGTAGAGCCAGGCACACTCGTTTGCTGGGTCGGTGATCCAAGCGTGCTGGAAGCTGTCTTGCTTGTCAATGATGCCGAAGCCCAACGCATTGCTACCGGGCAAGAAGTGCGCCTGGAACTTCATGAACGACCCCGCGACGTGTTGTATGGCCAAGTCGTCGAAGTGGCCCAGCGCGATGTCGACAGCAATCGCCTCCTCCAGAACGAGCCAACTCCCCTGGAACAACTCTCGGCCGGCTTGACTCCACCAGGAAGTGAAGCCACCTACTTTCGGGTACGTGTCCAATTTATGGACACTCCAAATGGACTACTCATTGGAACTCGTGGACAGGCAAAAGTAACCACCACACCGATGCAGCTGGGGCGTCGCATCCTCCGCTGGCTTGCGCAAACCTTTCGTTTGCCTGCCTGACCTGGAACAAGTGCCCTGGCAACAAACGTGGTTTCCACTGCCAAAGCACGGGCAAACCTGACTCGACCACAAATCCAGCTCGACCAGCATGACGCGTGGCGAGAATTTCCAACGCACCTCAGATCAAGGCGACGGAAACACCATCCCCATACCGGCGCCAGCCTGGCCCAATCTCGCTCGACCATTGGGCCGAACACAATTCCTCCGCCAGGGGACACAGCTACCAGGTCGGTAATGGCCCAATGCGTAATTGCATTCGCACGGGCAATTGGCAACCATCAAGCAAGGCAACGCGGGTACGCACGCAAAAAAATGTGCCGCCGAGGCCGCTGGTTGCAAACAACACGGACACCCATATCCAAAACGTTCAAGATTTACCTCTTCGAAATAAAGCGGATTGTAGTAGAGGCCAGTTGCTGCGTAGTAATAGCAAATGCCGGGCCAACCACGATTGCACTGCTGTGGGTCACACGGCCCGTCGTGCTGGTGGTCGGTATGGCTTTCTGGCAAATCACCTGGTGGCATTGCGATATCCACTCCCAGTGAATTCATCGGTTTTGAAATCCAACTCGGCGTGTCAAACTCAGCAGGACTTTCTCCTGCCTCTTCCAGTTGCTCGAGCTGAGCCAGGCAAACCGATCGATCGACTAAAAACGATGATGGCTTCAATCCTGGACTCTCCGGATTAAATATCTGTATCGGATAAGTCGCTTTCCAAAAACGTGGACACCTACAATTTTGTGTAACACACTTTGGACACACGCAAGGTTCTCTTATTAGGATCGGAAACTCGCCGTGCTCGGTTCGATTAGCAATCGGTGTATTTCTAATCACACCCACAGCAACCGTAGCTGGAACAATGGGCTGCGAATCAAACCCTTCATCCGAAGATGAGTTTTCTAATGGACTTGGAGGAGCCGATGCGGAAAAACTCTTCGTCCCCGCATCCGGAATGAAACTCTCCCACGCCAGATGGTCAACACCAGGGTCCCAGTCCAAGTCGAGTGAATCGTCAGCCAGCACACCCGCTCCGGCTAGTGCAAAACTCAGGACCCATGCCCAACCGCATGTGCTGAACACTCGCAACAGGCTGAATTGGCATCTGCCCAGCACCCGTCTGATAGTAAGCTCAAAACACATGGAAACCTCGAATAGGTGAAGAAACACCGTGTCATCATTCGTACTTCGACCCTCCCGTAGATCAACCTCCAGAAAAATCGACACAAACCGTAAAACCTGCCACCCTCTGTGTCCAGGAAGATCCAGTCTAAACCACCTGTCAGGACAGGCCTAAAATGCCGCAAATTACTGTCTCATCAAGGGATGCACGTGTTCTGAATGTTTGACATTTTGCCCACCTTGTCGCGATAATGGAACTTGGCCCTCGCCGCTTTTTCCGGCGATTTGGCCCCGCAGCTCGTCCACCTTCCTATTCATATTTTCTTCCAAAATTCCTCGCCGCATGGAGCGACGCACCGCCCTTCGGCCAAACTCGGCAACCTCCTCCCTAAATCGACTCCGAACGAATCCTTTTTCACCGCGAAGCCAGGCCAGCGACCACGGATCAGGAAACCTCAAAATATGCGCAGGTCTTCATGGCTTGATCGGCTGTCCGCCCGTTTAACGCGCGGCAAACAACGACGCACACGTTGTCCGCGGGAAACGCTGTGGAACTATCCAACGGTCCGCAAGCTTGAACCTCGCCGTGTTCTCGATGCTTCGATTCAAGGTATTTTAGACTCTGTTCTTATCGCAGATGTGGATGACGCAGGTCTCAACCTCGACAGTACGAATACCGCCGAACTCCAATTTGATTGGACGGACTTCTATCAGGAAGCGGAAATTACTGAAGGCAACTTCGATCATCATGAACCACCAATGGTGAATGAACAGCTGCTGGAATCTTTCCCCCCATCTACTTCTGATTTTTCTCAAAATGTCTCTGAGCCATCTTATAAATCTGAGCCATCTTATGAATTGGAACACAACCTCCTTGACGATTCTGAAAACATCTTTGCAAACATTGATCCGATCACGTATAGATTCGACGTCGACAGTGATGTCGACAACGTGGCTCCAAGTGACATACAGATAGAGCCTGTCCTTTCAGCCATTGAAGGTCACCTGGTAACATTGAACATAAGTTTCACGGATCCAAATACAGAAGATGCTCACTTAATTCTTATTGACTGGGGGACCTTTTCTGGACCAGAGCGCGTTTTCCCTGCCGTTGGAAATCGCACTGTATTAGCCACCCACTTTTACTCCGATGACCCTCCATCTGGAACATCGATGGATACCTATGTCATTAATGTCGAGGTGATTGATAATCAGGGTGGACACACCGCCAATAACACTTCCCTGATTGTTTCCAACAGTCCACCAGAATTCGTATCTATTAGCGACCCGGCTCCACTCTATGAAAATGGTAACGCCACACTGTTTTTTACTTTTTCCGATCTAGGCACAGCTGACCAGCACACCGCCAGCATCGACTGGGGAGATGGTTCGGCCCCTGAGACTCTTGCTCTCTCGGTCGGCGAACGCAATCTCACCACCACTCACCAGTACCTCGACGACAATCCCACCGATACACCCCACGATACGTACACGATCACCGCTACCGTCACCGATGACGATGGCGGCAGTGCGGTGGCGAACACCTCTGTCGAGGT
>JAKVCB010000104.1 GCA_022448345.1 Pirellulales bacterium | reverse complement strand
CTGGGTTCCCCGGCATCGACGATCATCAGGTCGATTTCAAAATTCTGATCAGCCAGGTAATCGGCCAACTTGTCGCCAAAGAGAGGATCAACGTTCGTGTCGGTGATGATGACGGCGTGGGTTGCCTGCGGACAGCGGGTCAGCAGAGGTCCCCAGTGGTACAGATTTCCACTCCCAATTTGAATATCATAGCTTCGCGAGCCAAGCTCAACGTGGACAGTTTGCGGATTGAGTGTCACGAGTCTCCAGCCTTCAATTTTTAGTTAGCAAGACGTTGAATGTCAGCAGGGGTCACGGTGATTCGCCGGCAAAACCCCGTATGCGTGCGAATATACTCAAGCTCACCCGCCGCGTCTGGCTGAGCATGTAAAAGTTTTTCCAGACGTGTTCTTTCCGAGGATTCCCAATCGTCGTACTCTTCAGGCCATGTGGTTAGGGTTTCGACGATGAGTGCTTCGCGGTAGGGGTCAAATTTTTCAGCCATGGTTTATTTTTCGGTTTTAAAAGGCAAGTAAAGGGCGTCAGGGGCCATGATCGGCTTGTTCGATCAGCTGTCGGAAGGACGCCACCGGATCGCCTTATAGGGGTAACGCCACCGACTTAGTATACTGGCGAAATCGCAACTCAAGAAGGCATCCCTGATTTGATGAATTCCTCACGGTCAACCCGTCAAAGCAAGTGGCTCATCGGCGTGATTGTGTTGGTCGGTTGTGTGCTGGCGGCGTTCAGCTGGTGGTTTCGGTTTGCGGCGACCCATCGAGCTGCTGAATTCTGGGGAGGAGACAATTTCCGACTCATTCGCGACGCGGCGATCGTCGAAGCCTATGTTCCCACCGACAATCACGACCCCCGCCAGTTGGTGGCCGGAGCGCCGCAGCGAGATATTGCTCAGGTTCCGGGAATGACGCACCTTCGCAATGCGTTGTTAGAAGACCATAGTTTTGTGTGGGAAAATCGGCAGTTGCCTCCGCCAGCCGAGTGGAATTATGGTTTGCGATTCGCGGATGAAAAACGGGAGGTCTTGATCGAGTTTTCCGCCGACGGCCGCCAATTGCGATTTGCTCCTGTCACCGAACAACGGCGCAACAAAATTTCGTGTGCCCCGATTTCAGCAGGATTGAAGAAGGTGTTCGGGGAGTTTTTTCTGTCAACCACGGAGGCACGCTAGCAATCCTTGTTGTGATAGCATGTCGGATGCATTGATCTGGGATTGCTTGCATCGGAGGCCTATAATCCGTCCCCGTTGGTACTCATCTGGTGGGGAGTGAATCGATGCGATCCATAGCAGTTATCAATCAGAAGGGTGGTGTTGGAAAAACAACCACTGCCGTCAACCTTAGCGCGGCACTGGCTGCGGCGGGACAGCGAGTTGGGCTGATTGACATTGACCCTCAGGCACATGCCTCACTCCACTTGGGTTCTGAGGCGCAGTTGGGTTCAGGTTCACAGCAGCCCGTACCGACTGTCTATGATCTTCTTATGCGCGACCTGCCGCTGAGACAATTATGGCGACCGGCGTGCGAAAACCTCTCGATTGCCACTGCACATATTGACTTGGCTGCAGCGGAGGTCGAACTAGCCGGTGTGGTGGGGCGAGAAGTTATTCTCCGTGATAAGTTGCTGGCAGCAGAAGAGCTCGAGTCATTCGACTTTATCCTGATTGACTGTCCCCCCTCGCTGGGTATTCTGACACTCAATGCGTTGTCGGCCGTCGACGATGTGTTCTTACCTCTGCAACCCCATTTCCTGGCTTTGCATGGTTTGAGCAAACTTTTGCAGACGATTGGCCTGGTTGCTGAGCGGCTCAACGAGCGTCTGCAATTGGCCGGAGTGGTACTTTGCATGTATGAGTCGGGAACTCGTCTTGCTGCGGAAGTGAGCAAGGATGTTGAGGAGTTTTTTCAGGAAGCTCGACGGGCATCGCCCACCTGGAAGCACGTTCGGCTTTTCGAAACTCGGATTCGCCGCAATATTCGCCTTGCCGAGGCTCCCAGCTTTGGCCAGTCGATTTTTCAATATGCGGATAAATCCCGTGGTGCTGAGGATTATCGCGCTTTAGCCGGAGAAGTGTTGGCCTATTATGCGGGGCGTGATCTGCTGAGGTCGGTGGTGAGCCACGCTGCCTAAATGGGGCATGGCAAGGACCTCGAAGTGGATGACTTGAGGGGCCCCGGGAAGGTTATCCCGATTATTTGTTGGGGATTGGATTATCGCGGTTTCAGCGGATGATGCCGGCGATCAGCTTGAACGCAGGCTCCTGATGGAGAGTGAGGAAGTCGGGCTCATCAAGTATCAGATCACGAAAATTGCCGTCGATATCCAGAGCCTGAGACAGATAACCGATCGCAAGACTCCGATCGTGGGACAGGCTCCAATAACAGGCGAGGTTGTAGTGCAGGATTGCTTCGCTGCCGTCCACAGCCAGGGCCTTTTCCAGTGCCTCAATCGCGTGATCAAGTTGGCCTGTTCGCTTATAGCACCAACCTATCGCTAGCCAAACGTGGATGTCGTCAGGTGTCAGTTCGGCGCTTCGCTCAAGGGGAAAGAGGGCCTCGCGAAAATGGCCCAACTCTCGCAGTGCTTCTCCCATCAGGTAACATGCACGTGCGTTGCCATGAACAAACTTGCCACGCCGCTGAAGTGCATTTAGGGCGTGTTGCGTCATGCCGAGTTCAAGGTAGCCTTCGGCTTCTCTGATGATCCGTTGGATAAGGAAATTGGCACGGGACATTTTTAAAGTGCATCGACGGCGTGGTGGACAAACAGGCACGGTGAACAAATAGGCGCCGTGAAAACAAGAAGCAGGCGAGGTGAAAAGAGGACTGAGTCAATTGTACTCGCCAATGACAAGGGACCCAATTTTTTTCCATAAATTTAGGCCCTTTAGTAAAATTCCAGGACGGGTGATTCGCACGACGCAAAGCTGATCGAACGCCACGGTCGGGCCGAAAACAGAAACTCTGCGGCAGAGGCGGTTTTCCCGTCCCGAAGGGGGCCTGGCAGTCGCAGCAGATATTCTGATGAGTCAACCGGCCAGTTTTTCTGGAATTTACGGGACCGTCGCTATCCGGCAGGTTGCTTTTTAGCCGTTTTGAGCATCAACACGTTGACTAGAGGCAACACGATAGGAAAAGCCCAGAAGGTAGCGGAATGGCTGAAATACCGGGTTAAAGCCGCCATTCGGCGGATCTGGTCGGTCGTCACTGCCGTTGGGTATGCAAGTTGCTCGTTCTAGAGAATAGTTTTGCTTTCCTATCTCTGTACCGTAAGACCCTGCGTGATCCCACAGCGAACTGGCAGGGGAGGAGTTTCCGACGTGCGTCCTCTTCGCCCTTACCTGCTGCTATTTCTTCTGGTGACCCTTGGCTTTTGCTGTTATCTGGTCGCTACTCCGGTGGTGTGCGGGCAGGTGGTTCCTGACCGGATAACATGGGTTCGTACGGCCGATGGGTGGGAGGTGCTGGGCAGTTGGTTACACACGGTTCCCGCCGGTCCGAAGCTCAATCCACTCCTGGTGGCAGCGGGGCAAGTCCTGGGCTGCTTGTATGCTTTGTTGGCATTTTCCTCGGAACCGGGACCCCGGATATCAAGTCGTGTCAACCGCTGAGAGGCGTGGTGGTAACCTAAGCTGGCCTTACAAGTTAGAGGCCGAAACTGCATGATCTGACTGGCTGTGGCCGGTTTGGTTTTGTGGCAATTTCGCATTTTCTTGCACGACATGCGGGGCCTGGATGCACTAATACTGGAAACGGCTACGTGGTATCCGTCTGCACCCAGATGCACCTAAATGCCCCAGGATTGATCGATGCGACTGACCCTCCGAACACTGCTGGCTTACATGGACGAGATCCTCGAATCGGAAGACCAGCAGCAACTCCGCCAGAAAATCGAGACGAGTGACTACGCTGGTGATTTGGTGCACCGCGCGCGGGACTCGATGCGGCGCCTTCGACTTAGTGCGCCACAGGTTTTGGGAGCCAGTTTAGGACTGGATCCCAATTCGGTAGCGGAGTATTTGGACAACACCCTTCCGGTTGAGCATGTGGCCGATTTGGAGCGGATTTGCCTGGAGTCGGACCTGCACCTCGCTGAGGTTGTTTCATGCCATCACGTACTCACGATGGTGCTTGGACAGCCAGCGGATGTAGATGCGGACGTTCGGGCGCGCATGTATGCGATTCCCGAAGTTGCCAAACAAAAGTACAAGCGGTTGCGAGCTGAACATCCCCAAACTGAACGGCAAGCAGCCGATCCAACGGTTGAGAAACCGGTAGATGATGTGCCATTGTCCAGCCAGCCAGACCGGCCTGGTCCGAGGCAAGTCCCCGATTATTTGCGGACTTCACGGCGTGGACCTGTGCAGACATCGGTCCGAGTTGTCGTGACTGTGGCAGTCCTGATCACGGTTGGGTATTTTGGCCTGACCTGGTTTGAGAGTCCACGGGCCGATCACCAGGAAGTGGCGGGGATCGTCGCAAATTCCAGTGACCCGGTGGTTGACCAGCAAGGCGAAATTGGACTACTGGGAGCGGTTGAGCCTACAGACCACTTGCCCCCGTTGGCAGACCCGCCGGCGGAAGTGGTCCTCCCGCAGAGCAGCACGGTCTCTGAAAACGTAACCAGTCAGGAGACACCTGCAGCCAGAGGGTCGCAGCCCATGCCGTTGGCTGAGGGGCCAAATTCGGCCGCTAGAACTATGGACCTGGAATCGACCGAGTTGGGGAGGGAAGGGACGGCGGTCACGGATTCAAGTGAGGCACCGGGAGCTCAGGCCAAGGGTGCAATTTCCCGATCCGAGCAGCACACTCCCGCCACGACCGGTTCGGCGGGTTTAGCAGCGGCTCCCCTGGCTGCTGGAGCTGGCCGTGACCTACCAAACAACATTTCCGTGGCGGATCCGCAGAACGACGAATCCACCCTGGCCGAAGAGGATGGCGGCCTCTCGTCCCCGTCTGGCAAACCGGCGAAGACCCCGTCTGGTGAGCCGGCAGAGATAGGCACATTTTGGGCCGATCGCAGCGTGTTGCTCCGACTGGATCCCACTCAGAAAGCTTGGGTGCCACTGGCCACTGGGACTTCCTTGAAGGTTGGTGATCAACTCATGACCTTACCAACCTTTCGCCCCACCATCGCTTTGCATTCGGGAATTGGCATTGAACTTTCTGGCGCCGCCTCGGTCAAACTGGGTCGACGTATGCCAACAGCGGACGATCCGACAAAGTCAATCCCGCTGCTGGAGGTGGTGTTTGGCCGAGTTGTTTTGATCAATTCAGGTCAAGCGGACAATACCCTTGTTCTGGCGGTGAATCATGTGGAGCAAACCATCGCGCTGGGAAACAGCGCGCGGTTGGCAATCGAGGTCCGCCGGCGATGGGTTCCCGGTTGTGATCCTGAAGTAACATCTGCCCCTATCGAAGCGGCTGCCTATGCGGCTGATGGTGTTGATTGGGCAGACGAAAACGGAGTTGCATCCATCGATGTTCCCGCCCAATGGAATTTTGCTGCGGGCGAGCCGATTGAGACAGTATCGCTCGATACGGCGCCGCTCTGGCTGGATGGGGAGCCGTCCAGACGATTAGAACAGAAGGCCGCCGAGCAAATCCGCGAGCGCTTGCGACCTGGCATGCCAGCAACGACCGGTTTGTTGGAGTTGACCGGCAGTCGTCGCAAAGAAGTTCGTGCGCTGGCAACTCAGTGTGGCGCCTATGTCGGACAATTTGTACCGTTTGTCAAGGCTTTGCGCGATTCGGATCAGCGATCGGTTTGGCCAGAGTATATCAGCACCCTGCGCAACGCCATTGCTTTGAGCCCCAATTCGGCACACCAACTTCGGCAGGTATTGGTTGACCAGCGTGGTGGCGACGCGGCTACCGACTTGTTTGAGATGTTCTGTGGCTATCGGGTAGAGGAGATTGGCCGTACTCCGGAGGAAATAAAGACTGGGGTTTTGGAAAAGCTGATCGGGTGGTTGGAAAACGACAATCTCGATTATCGCGTCCTGGCATCCCACAATCTGAATCAAATTACGGGGAAGAACTTGCTGCCGAATCCGGCTGCGAATCCCAGTGATCGAACGCAGGGGGTGAGGCGGTGGCGGCAACGGCTCCGACAGGGCGATCTTGCGATTGGTGAGTCGTATGGGGACTAACCTTGCCACCTTTTCAGGCTAGCGCGATTTGGGCTTGCCGGACGGCTCCCTGCCGCTTGTGCGACTTGTTTGGGCTTTTCAGAAGGCCATCGTTAGCGGGTTATCTCAACTCGGCCTGTTCATTCGTACTGAATGAGGTAGAATAGGAGGGTTCGAGGGACTGTGGATGGGGTTTTGCTCCCTCACCACGTGTTTGTCGCGGGTGGATACCCACTTTTACGGGGAAATTGCACGTGCAGATCGACATTTCAGTCCGACATGGCCATCTGAGCGATGCGAGCCGTGGTAAGATTGTCTCAAAAGTGGGGAAATTGCAGCGATATTTCGATCGTTTGTTCTCCATCGAAGTGATTGTGGATCTCAAGGACCAGCAGCGGCCACGGGTTGATATCCAGGTTTCAGCCGAGCATAAGCATGATTTTGTCGCTCACGAACAGACCGATAGTTTGTGGGGTTCGATCGACGCGGTCGTACAAAAAATTGAGCAACAGCTTCGCAGATACAAGGAGAAAGTCCAGCAACGACATCGTAATCACGATATGCGGCGCCAGGAAAAAATAGCGGATTCAGAAGAGGGATTTGACAACACGGAGTCTTCGGAATTTGATGAAGCGGGGCTTGATGAAGCTTAGCCAGTAGAGTTTGATGGGGGGTACCCCGGCGGACTTCTGTGGGGCAATAGGATCAGGCTGCTGTGCGGCAGCAGGATATTTCCCGGGCTGACTAGAAATCGACACGAGCCACAGGGTGGCTGTCGAATGGGGTGGCTGTCGAAGCGAGTGCCTATCGAAACGAGTGGCTTTCAGCGTGTAAGGCCATGATTTGGCGCTACAGAACTGACTTTAACTAACAACGATTGAGGATGTAGCAAAAGTATGAAATTTGCTGATTTCATTTGTCAAAAGGCGATCATTACCGATTTGGAAGCCGAAGGTAAGCCGGAGGTAATCCGACAGGTCGTGTCGGCGTTAGTTTCGGCGGGCAAGATTGAGGAACAGGAATTTGACGGGATTATCGAGGCTATTTTAAAGCGGGAAGAGCTCGGTAGTACCGGCATTGGCCGTGGCGTCGCGGTACCCCATACAAAACACTCCACGGTTGAGAAGCTCTTTGGGACGGTAGCCATAAGTCCGGGCGGAGTTGATTTTGAGAGTCTGGACGGGGAGAAAGTGCATTTGTTATTTTTGTTGATCTCTCCGCTGGATCGCCCTGGAGACCACTTGCGAGCCTTGGAGAATATATCACGTCAGTTACGAGATGATACTTTTTGCCGTTTTTTGAAACAGAGCACCACGCCAGGTGACGTTTGGCAGCTTTTAGAAGAAGCTGATGACAATCAGTTTGCATCATGAGTGCTGTTATGAGTATGGGTGACGCACCCGTTTCACGAGTTTTGCGGATTAAGGGTCCTCAGGGGCTCCATGCGCGACCGGCGGAGTTGTTTGCCCGCACTGCGATTCAATTTGAAGCCACGATTGAGCTCTTGCGTGCCGAAATTCGGGTAGACGCAAAGAGCGTTTTACAACTTTTAACTCTCGGGGCGGACCAGGGGACGGAACTTCTTCTGGAAGCCCGCGGAGTCGACGCCCGGCAGGCCGTCGAGGCGTTGGTCCAACTGGTGGACCGTGACTTCGTAGACGAGAAAAATTTAAATCAAGAGCAAGCTCGCTGACTGAGGTGGCCTGACCGCTGGATTGCCGGCTTCAAAAGTCGCCTCGCGGTGCGTTTGCTTGCCAACGGATCTCCGGTAGCGATCTAGTGAACGGTGCACAAGCCTGTTCTGGATCGAATCAGGCGCAGTCGTGTTCTGTCTGCCGGCGATCTTGTCCAACACAATGGTGTAGTCCTGTTAAGGATGGCATATCGATGAGACATTTGGAGCTTACAGCGGATCGAAAACAAGGTTTTGCGGGGGGGTTCTGTCCCGCGGGCCTGACGGAGATTGATCCGAGGGCGATCCTCGTTAGGGATCCGTCGCTGTCCGCATAGCCTAAGTTCGACTCGATTTTCCTTTGGCAGGATTACCGCACAGGTATTCCATGGAACGCCTACAGGGGATTGCTGTTTCGCCCGGCGTGGCCATTGGCGAGGCACTCGTCTTTGACAACGAAGGATTTCGGATCCCTCGTCGATTCCTGCCGCGCGATGCGGTTGAGGAAGAACTCGAGCGGCTTGACAACGCTATCCAAGCTGCCACCCGAGAAATGGATCATCGTCGCGGTCGCGTCGCCGAGCAGTTAGGGGACCAGTACGCGGCCATCTTTTCGGTCCACATTCAGATGCTCAACGATCGTCGCCTCCGCGATGAATTGGAGGAAATGATCCATCAAAGGCACTATTCGCCTGAATACGCAGTCAGTCGTGTGTTGCGGCGTTATGCCAAGGTGTTCGAGTCGCTGGAAGGCCCTTACCTGAGGGAGCGGATCCATGACATCTTTGATATTGAAAAGCGGCTCTTGCGCCACTTGCTGGGTGAAAGACGCGAGGAATTAGCCCAGCTTACCTCGGAAGTTTTGGTGCTGGCTCACAATCTCACTCCCAGTGAAACGGCCAACCTCAATCCGAAGTTCGTCTTGGGGTTTGTAACCGAGATCGGTGGGCCAGGAAGTCATACCGCGATCGTGGCCGAAGCTCTTGGGATCCCGGCGGTCGTTGGAACTGGACCATTTCTGACGGACGTCTCCGGTGGTGAGATGGTCATCATTGATGGCGACCAAGGCTTGGTAATCCTGCATCCCGATGAGGAGACCCTGGCCCGCTACCGGCACGAGTTGGTCGAACACCAGTCGTATGCCGTCAAGCTTGAGTCACTCCGCGATTTGCCTGCCGACACGACTGACACGACTCGTATCGAACTCATGGCGAATATCGAGTTTCCCACGGAAGTCAATCAGTGTGCTGAGCGTGGCGCCAATGGCGTTGGGCTCTATCGCACGGAGTTCCTGTACCTCTCGTGCGACACCGAACCCTCCGAGGAAGATCACTATCAGGCGTATGCCCAGGTTGCTCAAGCAATGGCAGGGACCCCTGTCGTGATGCGGACTCTTGACCTGGGAGCTGACAAAATGCCTGGGATGCAGGTCTCTGAAGACGAGCGCAATCCGTTCCTGGGACTTCGTAGCATTCGTCTCTCCTTGCGCAATGTCGAACTATTCCGGATCCAGTTGCGAGCGATTCTGAGGGCCAGCGTGCTGGGGAACGTACGTCTGATGTTTCCGTTGATTAGCACGCTGATGGAGCTGCGTCAGGCCCGCATGATCTTGGCCGACGCGATGGAGGACCTGGAAGAGAAAGGCATCGCCTTCGATCGCAATATCCAGGTTGGCATGATGGTGGAAGTACCCTCCGCGATCATGATGCTCGACCGGTTTGTGACGGAAGTTGATTTTTTCAGCATTGGGACCAACGATTTGATTCAATACGTGTTGGCTGTTGATCGCGGAAATAAAGACGTGGCTAATTTATATTCGGCTGCCGAGCCGGCGGTGCTGTGGCTCATTAAGCGGGCGATTGAGATTGCGGATTCGCATCAGGTAGCGATCAGCATGTGCGGCCAAATGTGTGGCAATCCACTTTACACGATGTTGTTGCTAGGACTTGGATTGCGCAGCATGAGCCTCACCCCTGCGCACATTCCCGAAGTCAAGCATGTTTGCCGCAGCGTTTCGATCGAGCAATGCCAGCAAGTTGCCGAGCGGACCCTCCTGCTCGACAACGCACGTGACGTCAAAACGTACTTAAAGGAAGAATTAACCGGAGTTTTACCCGGATTGCCCATGTGAAAGCAATTTTGCCCAAGGGCCCGGTGCGGCTATACAAGTCGCGACCCAAATCCCAAGAAACCATATCACGAGAAATTTGAAGCGAGTTTGGAAGGTACGAAATCCTAAGAGCCAGCTCGCCTCCGTTATTAACCGTCTACCACGAGAAACTTCATGAAACAGGAAATGTTGATTAACGTTGCGCAACCGGAGGAATGCCGAATCGCAATTTGCGAAGATGGTGTGCTCGAAGAACTCTATGTTGAGCGAACCAGCCAGGACAATTACGTCGGCAATATCTACAAAGGAAAAATTGTCAATTTGGAGCCGAGCATCCAGGCAGCTTTTGTTGACTTTGGCGTGGGCCGGAATGGATTTTTGCACATTAGTGATGTTGAACCGCAGTATTTTCGCCAGGGTGGCTATGATCCTGACAAGCCGATTCTTCCCGACGGGACTCAAGCCCGTAATGGTAACGAAAATCCGCAAGCTGAGGATGAGGAGGCCGAGGAGCCTCATAAGGGCAATGGCCAGCGGGGTGGGAAGCATTCGGGAAATCGACGGCGGACCGGATTGCGGCCGCGCGTGAAACCCCCCATTCAGGATATTTTTCAACGGGGTGACGAGGTGCTTGTGCAGGTGATCAAGGAAGGGATTGGCACCAAAGGGCCAACCCTTTCGACCTATATCAGTATTCCGGGCCGTTACCTGGTATTGATGCCCGCTTTGGGGCGGATTGGCGTCTCGCGAAAGATTGAAGAAGACGACGATCGTCGTCGCTTGCGTGACATTTTGCGAGAACTTAATCCCCCGAAGGGGCTCGGTTTTATTGTTCGCACAGCAGGCACCGACCGGACCAAGAAAGAGCTTTCCCGCGATTTGGCCTACCTGTTGCGATTGTGGAAAGTCATTGTCCGCCGCATTAAAAAGACGACCGGTCCGATTGATATCTATGAAGAAAGTGACATGATTATTCGCACGATTCGCGATATCTTCACCAGCGAGGTCGATGCAATTTATATTGATGAACCGAAAGCTTATGAGCGCGCGAAAGAGTTTCTCCAATTCGTGATGCCCCGCTATGTGAACCGCCTGCAGTTCTTTGAAGGTAGGGAGCCGCTATTCAAAAAATACAACCTCGATCAAGAAATCGCGAAAATCAATCAACGGCAGGTTCCGCTCCGCGGCGGGGGATCACTGGTGATTGACCAAACGGAAGCCTTGGTCGCCATCGACGTCAACAGCGGCAGTTTTCGTACGGATGGCTCGGCAGAAGATGCGGCACACCAACTGAATCAGACGGCAGCAAAAGAGATTGCCCGGCAACTCCGTTTGCGAGATCTTGGCGGTGTGGTCGTCAATGATTTCATCGACATGCGGAAAGACAAGAACCGCCGGTCCGTGGAGCGGACCCTGCGCGATGCGGTCAGGCGAGATCGGGCCCGCACGAAAATCCTTCGTACCAGTCCGTTTGGCCTGATCGAGATGACCCGACAACGGATTCGGCCAAGCTTAAAGCGGAGTGTTTACCAGGAATGCCCATCCTGTACGGGCTCTGGGTTGGTCAAGTCACCCGAAAGTATGTCACTGGAGGTGATCCGCATGTTAATCATGTGGAGCCAGCAAGAGCAGGTTGCCAAAATAACCGTGACCGTCGAGGAAAGTGTCGCCAGTTACCTGAATAACCGGAAACGACGGGAATTGGTCGCTTTGGAGGAGGAATATGGATTGGTTGTGGTTGTACAAAGCCGGGAAGATTTGCCGCCAGAATACCTCAGCGTGGTTTGCCACAATGCGGCCGGTCATGAGATTCACTCGAATATCGATTAAAGGGTGCCAGGCCTGCAATTGGCCGTTTGTTGTGAACCAGGGTCCTGGACAAAGAGTCCCCAAATCCCCATAATTTAGGGTGTCCCCAGAACGCGATGTCGGTTCTTTGCGTTTTTCCCAACCTTTAACCCCGCAGTTTCCCATGTACGCCATCATTGCTGACAGTGGCCATCAATACAAAGTTGAAGAAGGCCAAGAATTGATCGTTGATTACCGGGACGTGCCAACTGGTAAGGATGTGGTTTTTGACCGCGTGTTAGCCGTTCGCGGCACCAATTCTGGCGAAAGTAGCCAGGGCGAAGTACAATTGGGAACTCCTACGGTTGCAGGTGCCAAGGTGACGGCTGAAGTTCTGGGTCCTGAAAAGGGGCCCAAGCTTGTCGTACAGAAACTCCGCAGACGGAAGAACTCGCGTCGCAAAACGGGCCATCGTTCGTTGTTCACGCGAGTGAAAATCAGCAAAATCGAGAGCTAGGCAAGCTGATGGCTCCTTCTAGCCGCGGCAAGCGTTGGCTCAGTAAAAGGGGCTTCCTATCTGCTGGAAGGCCTTCTGAGGCGTGAGGCACCCGTTTCAAGGGCATGCAGGCCAAAAGGCCAAGCCTCTTTTCTTTCTGGTTGGTCCACTTTCTGGTTGGTCTAGCGGCTTGCAGAGCAAGCGGTAGCATTGGGGCGCGATGGGGACGCATCGCGCGAACCGGTTGGGCCACAAAAAAGGGGGTCTATTATTTTCGGCACGGTTTGCTGGCAGTAATCTGGTTGGTCTGCGAGGTTGGCGTCGTCTTTGAGGGGCGGGCTTCTGGCAAAATTTGGGAATTCTTGAATCGACGTTTGTTAGGTCCAAGGAGGGGGAAAAATTAGGCTGTGGCCCGGGAAAAACGGTGGTTTTGACCTTCGATACCCCCTTTCCCAGAGACAGATCTAAAAATCCATTATCGACACAAGGTGTTGTATGATAGCATGTTACGAAATACAGGAAATTCAATTGACGAAGTGATCTGGATGTGTAAGATCTGACGACTTAACAACTGGATATTGTAGTTCTTTGAAGGACATCTACAATATATAGTGGTCACTGCCGAGAAAATGGTTGGATTACTCGGGTTTAGACCACCGACGGCCCTAAATGTTGTGTAGAGCAAACAATTTAGTCGCCGATCGTAGAAGTAGGTGTATCTGAACAAATGTATACAATGGAAGGGATTCCCATCGGTTTTGCGCTCAGGAGGAAGCATCAATGACGACAGCTCATGCTACAAAGTTTGACTCACCTGCAGTCCATACACGTTCGACCGGGCCGTTCAGCGGTCAACTCAAGGTCGAGTCACAATTTTGTCCGAGCGATGTGGCTGATCCAATGGATACAGTCGAGTGGGAAACGCGGACCTCGCAGATCCAAGGCGAGGGGGGCGAAGTTGTCTTTGAGCAGACCAACTGCGAAGTGCCGTCGTTTTGGAGCCAACTGGCAACGAACGTTATTTGCAGCAAATATTTTTAT
>JAKVCB010000103.1 GCA_022448345.1 Pirellulales bacterium | reverse complement strand
AGTAAAGCAACAATCCCACGTGGGACAACCACTACCAGGAAAACAAACTTTGCCTTCCATAATGCGGTTCCCGCTGTCTCGAGAACGATCACAGCAGCTACTACAACACCTTCGAACGTATGGTGGCTACCGTCACGCTAGTCACCCGGCACACGGCCAAGCATACCCTTGTTTGAAGCGATTCAAAGTATCCCCGAAAAGAACTGGGGTGCAACCATTTGCAGCGACTGTGCAAGATACGAATTTGGCGACTATTGTGGCAGAATCAACTCGGCAAGAAAAATATTCATAACCGTGCCGAACTTTCCGTTTCTGAAAGCCTGCTCTGCATCGTTGAGTATCGGCACTGTGAAGCAAACCTACCGTCGATACTCCAGGCCAGTAGTCAGCCCTTGAGCCCAAAAATCCGTTTCCTGGTATCCGTTCCCATTGTCTGGCCGAATGACATTGCTCCAATACACGAAAGTGTACCCAATGTTGAAATCGAGATTCTCTGCCAGCTTGTAAGAAAGACGAAGACCTACCTCCGGGAGTACGCTCAGATCGTTATCATGATCATCTTCCCAGTCATGGCGGATATTACCGATCGCCAGTTTGGACAGCATATCAAATTTCCAACGACGATAAATCCACTCCCAATTGTATCCAAGCTCTGGACCAAGAAAATCATTGTCGATGTTAGACTCATGTTGTTCCTGAAGGTCCGCGTACCTCACCCCGAACGTCATATCGACCCGACGAGTTCCGTACCCGCCACCTTGAAAAGACCTTGGTCCACCACAACAAGACCGTCGCCCTGCGTCAATGCATGACAAATTGTGCACCATGCGGAGACCACCGGAAACAAACTGACTGTCAACTTCTCCGCCATTTAACCCGTCCTCCGAGGTGGAGCCAAACGTAAGGTAATCACCTTCAACCGCCCACAATCCGCAAGGATCGAGAAAACATCCGAAAGTGGCTCTGCCGCCACTACGATGTTTGTGCAAAAACTGCGATTTAGTGGTGGTATTTTTCATTCCGTCGAATCGCCACAGCAGATATTCACCGCGCAGGTAGTATCGACCACGAGCCCCGGGAGCACATCCGTCGGGACGACAACCGCAATCGAAAATCTCCGCCAGGAGCCCTCGGTCTCGGTAGGAGCAACCATCGCAACCACCATCACACGATCCGCAACACTGACTACCCATGTAAGAATCTTCGCCCAATTCGTCGATGTACACTGGGTCGACATCAACAGGAAGTTCTTCTGTATCCCAATTCGGTCGGTTTCCGGTTACCGCTGGGGTCGGTTCCACTTCTTCTTCGTAATCCAATTGCTGAATGAAGCTATCGGGCTGAGGTGCTGCGGTGTCGAAGGGGAAAGCGACTCTTTGGATTCCAGACGCAACATCCCGGCTGTCGGGCAAGTCCAGTTGGGAAGCCAGTAAGGTTCGTCCAGTATCGTGCCGCACAACGACTACCTGGTCGATATAAGACTCAAGCCGGATGCCATCGACCGGCTCGACGTACCGCTGAATCGTACCGGACTGGTCCGTTAAGGCGTACTTTGGCAGCCCGGCGGTTGGCTTGGGATTGTGAACTAACCGGGCCCGTTGTGCGGTCCCCGATCCTGCCAGGTACCCGTTAGGCGACGTCCACTGCAGGGCAACTTGGGCCTTGCTACCTGAAACTATGGCAACCAGCAAGAAAGTAGCTACCAATCCGATACTTAGTGACTGACGCAATCTGAACATGACGGCGTTTTGTCCTTCAACCAATAATGAGTACACGAACAACCAATGATGAGTACACGAACCACTCACGGATGGCCTCTACGCAAGTCAGGTAGAATGCGTCTCCGATGAAAAGTGGCCGACGAAAAGTGGTTTTTGCAAGGAGGCTGCAATTTCCCGCAACCCCGCATAATGAAAAGCAAATAGATGAGCGATGGGCTTGTAGCAAAGCCCCACTAATAGCCACAAGAGCAAAAGTGGAATTGGTTGTACTGTGCTGAAGAAATTTTTCGCCCGGAAGGTGGCGCAGCGTTGCCGAAGGAGTAGCATCTGTGAATACTTATCCCTTCTCTCCTTGTTATTGAGAGAACGCAAGGTAGCCACGGATGAGTATTTGGTCGTAAGCAAACAACGCGCAGGAGGTGCTAGCAGAAGTTTGCACCAGACAACCAGGCATAACACCGCGCAACTGGTGATGGAAGTTACTGTTGGTGGCAGCAGCTTTTACCTGGTTTGATGGATCTCTTCGCTACGAGTCCCGTCATGGCCTGGCTCCAGAGAAACGGGATCAAATACTCAATCACCGTCGTTTTCGGACTCGCTTCTGCTGCAGCTTGTCTTATTCCTTTTCCTTTTTCCGGGTGGAAATATTACCAAAGATGTTCCCTCCCAGCGGAGAAGGCAAAGCGAAATTAACCGCAACCCCGGAAGCCCTGAAACAGGACAAGCAATCATCGGACCGGGCCACCACACCGTGTTGAAACGGACAGAATTGTTCTACAGATCAACGACCAAATTGCGTCGACTCTAACGCCTTCTCTGCATGTTTGCCGGATAATAACTTCCCGTATTGGAGAACATGGCCGGATGTCCCGTGGGAGCTTGCGTCTCAGAACCACGCGGATTTTGAAAAGCCGGCTTGGCAGAAATCGCCTGCACGCGCCGCTCCATCTCCATATTTTGCCTTTGCATCTGGTCGTTAAAACGTTGCTGCTGAAGTTGTGGTCGTGTAAAGGTTGTGTAGTTAGGCAGGACCCCATCGCTCAACGTATCGGCGAAAAGGCTCAGGTAAGGACTCACGGTCGGGCGAGAGGAAACTGAGGAAAAAGGTTTCTTCCCTCTTCCCATACCTCTCCCAGCCCCAAAACTGGCGACCCTTCCACCCGTCCCAAAGCTGGACTGAATGGGGGCTGCACCGCGGTCCAAACCAATCGTGTTAATATTAACTTGGTTACCCGCCCTCACCAGGGTTTCTTGACCACTGACAGAAAAACCGCGACCGATACTTCTTGTATAAAGCATGCTGAGTTCCCGCCCAGCCACCCCACCGATGTTCGACACCGGGCGGTTAATACTGGCATCGCCCGGACCGTCAAGGGCCGGTGCTGCTCGTTGCGCAAAACTCAAATTCACCAGCCCAAGCAAAAAAAACCCTGCTGCAAACAAACCCAACCGAATGCACGACATGTTTGGAGACCCTCTTGAGAAAGTGGTGAAAAGCGTCGCGTATTTCTAATCTAATTGTAGAACTTCATTATGCCCAAGGCAATCAAACGTCTCGGAAAGCTGGGCACCCTTTCAGTGTAACAGTCAGAAGCAGCTTATGGACGCCGGACAGGCGGCCTTCTGACTTCTCCGCCGATTTATTGCCAGCAGAATCGATGTAACCGGGCAAAAGCTTGAAGGCCAACCGATCCCAATTTGAAGCCTAAATCTATAAAGGTAGACACGCGGATTGGCCTGATCTTGTTTCTTTTCCAACCCCGGGGATACAGTATACGCCTATATACCATATTCGAGTGGTCGCCTGGTTCGTTAAGCAGCAACTCGACCCTGAGCCGTTCAACAACCAGATGGTCCACCGCCAGTTCCATGAGAAGGGAAGCAGATCCATGGATATTGCCGCACTACTGCAGAGAATTCAGCAAAAATGCGATTACGCGGGCTAACTGGAACACGTTGAGATATTGCCGGAACAGGAAGGTTCGTTTAGCGAACCGTTGCAGCCCTTACATGAAGCGACCAGCCGCTTACTTGCCCAGCGGAACATTGAGCAATTATATGCTCATCAGGTTTCGGCCCTTGTTGCATCACGACTTGGTCAAGACCGGGTAGTTGTAACAGGAACTGCCAGCGGTAAAACACTGGCCTATAACTTGCCAATTTTGGAAACTGTTTTTTCCGCTCGGGATGCCCGTGCTCTGTAATTATTCCCAACAAAAGCACTGGCTCAGGATCAATTGAAAGGGTTGCTCGAAATTGTTGCGGACAACCCATCATGGAAATCTGCTGTACGACCTGGCGTTTACGAGGCGATACCCCAACTTCCCAGCGGCGCCGAATTCACAACAAAGCAAACCTTGTATTACCACAAGTTCGATCCACCCTGTGGTCTTCTCCAAACCGGGCATCCGACCAGAGAGTTGGCCAGAAAGGGGCCGACGGCAACCCTATCGGGCGGCCTCTGGGGCTGGGTACTCCATCCTCCACGATGGGTCATGTCAACGTAGTCTGCAACAAACTCTCCATAAAAAAAGGCTGCGGCCGTACCTTGTCAGGCACAAACCGCAGCCTTTCGTTATGACCAAACTTCCAGCCGATTGCGACGGTGTGGAGTCGCTCGAAGAATGACGCGTCTCGGACTATGCTGCGCACAGCCATGGTATCGACACGGGCCAATCGAAATTGTTGGTCCTCCCGACGGAATAGCGACCGGAAAGTTTGATGTCCTTCTGTTATATTGTAGTCGAAGACAACGGCTAAGTTGTACTTTAACTTTTGTTCTTTACCTCTTTGTATTTCATTTGCCTTTTTGTATCGCTTGCCGGACAAATGGTCTTTGCGACAAACCAAGGTCGATAAGTTGCATCGGCTGGTTTCGCCCACAGCTTCAATGGAAATTGTCACTCGGCTGCGACGGCACAGGATACAGAGCAATTCTAGTTCACGATAGGCATTTTAGCATCACTTTTGACAATTTTGGCACCTCTTCTTAGGACCGCAAAATATGTGCCAGAATACCACCGCAAACCCCATGCCGTTTTTCAACGAAGCCTTGGTAGAACTTCCACAACGCTGGCATTTTTTGGAATTGAACAAAAAATTCCGCGGGCCGTCTTCAGCAATTTACTGCCGTTGAGCACACCAGTCGGTGAACCTTCCTGCGCAAGTTCCACCAAAAGGGTTGGGGACATTCGTGCTGAATAGCCGCCTTTACGTCCGGAGAGACAGCTTCTGGCCAGAACAAAATGAACTTGTCAACAAACATCTCTTGGTCTATAAGCCAGCCCGATTTTAACATCCCTGGAAGCTTGTCTTTTCATACTCTCCCCGGGGATCATCAGGGGATCTTATCTTGGAGGACTCGTCGAATGTTGGGTTTCCTTCGGACTCGGCACGAAAAAATCGATGCTGTTCGCGCACCCACTGCATTATCGTTGCTACTGCTTTGCTTCATTATGGTCGGAACCCTTGCGCTACCCAAGCGTCCGGAAGAAAAAAAACTACACGCTTCCGAGTTGGAACCCCTTGTTCTGCAACCAGCGACACCCGGCAAGCCGATTAATCTGCACGGCCGTTTGGTTACCGGTCTGAAAGCCCGCATGAATAACGAGCTTCGCTTTGTCGACAAAGTCGTGTATCTCGTGGATACAGGCAAACTGCCTGAGACCTTGGTCGACCAGACTTTTTTCTGGGCCCGACAGAAAACGCTTGCAAAATACATGCGTTCCACCCGCCGCCACCACCGTCCTATTATTTACTTTCGACCGGCTATGGTAGCTCGTGCTGCCAGGATTGGTGTTAAACTCTAGCAAATCAGGCCGATCCTCTACTGTTCCGCCCCAAACACTGCTCTTCCCTTCACGTTGTAGCCAGAAGTCCAGATGCACCCATCCTGGAGGGGACAACGGTTGATATTCGGGCCCATAGTCAGCCGACTGCAGATCGAGTACAATCAGCCGACTGTTGTTTAGTTCATTCCTTCACTTTTCGCCAATTGGGGCCCGATATGGCTCGTAAAGTCGTCAGTCGTAAAGAAAAACGTGCCGAGGCAGAAGCGGCCGAAAAGAAAACGAAAAAAAAGAAGGCCCCTACGAAGCGGAAGAGTCGCGCAAAAGCTGCTAAAGAAGTTCGTTTGAAAGCCTATTGGGGCGTCTTCAACCAATCGCTGAAACGCGTGGCGTTGTTTGAATTTAACGAGCGAAAGAAAGCTCAGAAAAAAGCCGAAGATCTATCCGCGGGCAAATCGCCTCATTTTGTTCAACCTGTCAAAGAAGCCATCGAGGAATCCTAAGTCCAATTACCAAAACGATTCCGCCAGATAGCGGCTCGTCATTGGGTGGACTTTCAGAGATTTGCTCGCGGCTCAGTTTCTTCCGAACAGCCCTCCAAACATTGGCCGGCTTTTGCGTTGGTTTTGGCGGTCGTACCGCACCCCTGGCTTGTAAGGTCGCAGCCCGGTTGTGTCATGCATGGCACCGTAGGGGCTCTTTTTGGAAGGCACTCCCGTGTTCAGCGCCGACAGAAAAAACGTCGGCCTGCCTTGTAGCGACTTGGCCCGGGCATCCTGACTCGCCTCTAAACCGACCACCTGATGCAATTGCACCTTCGATGACGAGCCGGTTTGGATCGTGCTTTTGCCACGGTCCCTTTGCCTCCCTGTCGACTGCAGGTCTGAAGAAGGCACTCCCGACTCTCCGCCAAATGAGGCATTCCGAGCGTTCTCTGAATTTTTGCTCGCTCTGTTTGTCGAGGCCTCTTTTTGCGAAACAAAGTGGCTGGTCGCTGTGGCCTGCTTTTTGGACCCTGCAGCTCGATTGGTTTTTTGAGGTGACCGACCCGCGACACCGACTGGCCGGTCAACATCGTCACCATAAACAGGATCGCCAAAAGTGACTGCTGCAAGAACCGTGTAAACGAACAATACGAATTGGCCTGTTTTGGCTGAGTTAGGTTGAGGCGCGGACATTCGTTGTTTGCATTGCGAGTAAATTTTTCTTGTCGTGTGTGCCATATAAATAACCGTTACGGGGTTAGGCATTGGATTGGCCTGGGCCAAATTGGATAAACATCTATAAGTACAGAACCTTCTGGTAGTTGTCGTATCTGCCACAAGTTTCTGAAGTGGAACTACTCAAACCACCCATGGGTCTGGCAACTATCCCACCCCGGCACCCGCACCAGATCGTCCTGCTGATGAAACTGGGGCCGCATAATCCCTATCGCTTTTGCAAAAGAACCTGCCTGGGTTTGAACTGTAACGTTAGGAAACAGAAGTTTGGCTTGCTGCAATGGATAACCTATCTTCAACAGCCTGCTGCAGAATGATCCACTTGCCTGTTCCCTCAGCGTCATGCGTCATCCCGCAGTCTCTACGCCGGACTCTTGTAATCTCCCGACACTAAGCCAAATCCGACCGGTTCCAAGTAATGCAAAGGATCGACGGTCGGCAATACCTAGGCTCAGATGAATTCGGGGCAGTCATTCAAGTCGGGTTCCCAAATCGATCCTTACGGCCGTCACGATTGGAAGGTTACAAAGCACAAATTTGAACTAACTAGCCGTGGAAAACCGTTGGAACCAACCCAACCTTGATATTCAGTTTAGCTGTCGCGCCGAAACGTTTAACAAACCTGCCCATCCGGCGGGCGTGCAATTGTTAAAACCGAGAAGACTGGCGTTAATCCCGACAGGAATTTGCGACAGGAAGATTGGTGCTGTGGGACGACTCTGCAAGATCGCATCATTCCCCGAGAATTGCCTGAAGCTTCTGTAGTGTTTCCGGCTGATCAAACTGCAGTTTTCCAAAACCAGGCAGTGCGCCCAATTTTACCGACAATTCCTGATGTTCGGAGTAATTGGTGATAAGCATTACCGGAACCTGGGCTGTCTCCGGATGGCTTTTCATCTGACGAATAATGTCTACGCCGTCAGAATAGTCGCGATCGAGTTTGCGGTTGATAAGGACGAGATCGAATTCTGCATCCTGTAATGCACGTAGCGAATCCTCGGGACCGTGGGTTTGAATGATCTCGCAGTCAAAATGTTTATTGAGAAACGCACAAATAGTGGCATGATCGGGTTGGCATTGGCCAACATCAAGGATTTGTTTCATAGATTTGTCGTCTTATCGATAGAAATGATGGGGAGAGTAATAAACAGGCACTCCGGGTCATTCTTGTTTTTCAATCGCAAAGAGATGGGTCCGGTTACTGATGTAAAGGACATTCCCCACAACAATGGGTGTGCTGTACACGCTATTTCCCATGTTGATCTCGCCAAAGTAAGGCATCATTTCGCCATCTTCATCCCTCATCGCGACTTCTGGATTGGAAGAATGGCGAAAGACTGCGACGTCACCATCTTCGTCACCGATGTACACCTTATCCTCAACAATGAGAGGGGATCCCCAGGCTTGAGCCATCAGATCGTAAGTCCAAAGCGGCTTTCCGGTCTCTACCTCAAGGCAGTGGAATAGACCACTGAAGTCAGCTACGTAGAGTATGCCATCCTTGATGGCAACAGTCCCACAACTTCGATGCATGGTTTCTTCAAAGTCGATTTCGCCATCGCCGTTTTGATCATACTCGCTGTAGTGCCAAATGACAGCAGAATTGGGATTGGCTCGGGCAAAGTCACCATCTTCTTCGACAACTGCTTGAATCCGTTTTGGTGAGACAGGGAGTTGGGGATCGCTGGCATTGAAGGCAAGTTCCGGACTTACATCACCCCGCTTGGTTGGATCAATGCACCACAGGTGCCCAATACCTTCTCCATGTTCTGGATCTTGTCCCACCGCTACATAGACCCTGTCATTGCAGATGACAGGAGTGGCAATGATATTGTTGCGAGTGCCACGCCCTCCAAGAATCCATTTAGACATTTTCGGGTTGGTGTCGAACTTCCAGAGCAACTTAGACTCTCCGGGGGGTTCTGTTGGGCCATTATTAGTACCGCGAACATCAAAACTATAAACCCACCCATCACCTCCGCTATGGATAACCTGCGGAACACCTCCCAAAACAGCATAAGCTGGGGAAGACCATTGACCGTGTAGAATGTTTGTCCCGGGGGAAGCATCGGTCCACAACAGTTGTCCGGTATTTTTATCGATTGCGATAAAGCTTGGTGCATCGGGTGCTGGAAGGTTGATGTGTGACTCATCCAACCCATTCGATGTATTGACCAACAGGACATTGCCTGCCGCAGTCACCGAACAACTACACATATTGTGTTGCGAGACTCCCAACTCGCGCATCATATCGAAAATCCAAACAACGTCAGCCTCGTCGTCTGCAGAAACCTCTTCCCCTTCGAATGGCCCGTCATTTTGCCCGTCATGGAAACCTTCCGTATCAATACAACGGACTTCTCCACGGCTGGTAACAAACCAAAGCCGGTCTCCTTCGACCAAAGGGGCACAACAAATTCCCTGAAGAGGCCAATCGTGGACACGTCCCGTCTTCAGTTTTTCGCTACTATGTTGCCAGAGGAACTTGCCTGTTTCCAGTTCGAAACAAAGGAGGCATCCCAGGTCCACCTTGGCAGGGTAGCGTTCCAGCCACCCGCCACTATTGTTGGTGCCAACATAGATCTTGCCATCTGAGACAACGGCATTTCCGTACGACTGCGAACCAAGCTTGGCAACCCATTTGATGTTTTTGGCCTCCGTCGGGTCCCATTCTCCCGTCTTGTAGTCAAAGCTTCCCACGTCCCAATCCGTAGGGATGTTGAAGCCGCTTGGCGTGTTATTCCGTGCCGGATCACCACCCCATTGGTTCCAATTCATGGTGGGTGCCGGGTTGGACTGAACCTCTGAGATAGCCGCCTGTGAGGCATCCGCCGGGGCATCAGCTCGAAGTTGGCTTACAGCTACACAGGCAGCTAAAAGGATCGAACTGGCAATACCAAGCCCAATAAATCGCATTACCGCCGGTAACATTGGTTGTTTTGTCATAAAAATGATTCGCAAGGGTCAATAAGTCAGTTAGGGGTGACCAAGATGTTATCGATAAGAATCTCTGCATCCTTGGCATTGCCAAACAAGCCCGGGCTGCCATTGAGATTGGGAACGGGATCGACAAAGGTAAGCGTCCATCCGTCTGGTTCTTCGGCGTCGCAAGGCCAGACTTTACCTTGAACCAAGGCTTCGTCGCCACGTGGTTTGACCTGCATTTTTAACCGGTACCAGGTATCTGGATTTATTTCATAGGCTTGCGCTGCCTGAACTCGTTTGTCATGCGTACACCAACTGTAGAGCCGCACCTCTTGGCTTGCGCCAAACAAGGCAAATGTGTACCGGCTGTTAATCAAGCCAATATCGCCCTGCCGGGTGGCACCAGCGGCTGCCCCTGGGGAAACTGTGGACAAACTGCCCTGGGAGATTTCCATCCCACCTGTGGGAAGCATTACATCTGCCTCAATCGTGTAGTTCGACAGATCGATCGGCCCCATCCACATCCGGCTGCGGGTTCCCAATTTGGTCGTTGGGGCACCGGGACGGGTGGGCAGTTCACTACGCTTTACCATCACACGTTGTTCGCCCCAGTCACGCAAGGCGTAACGCACCCGACCTCCTACCCAGGTGAGTGGAACGTCATGAAGCTCGTCGAAATCGAAAGACCATGGAAGTGGGGGCACCATGCGTACTCGAGCAGTCCCTTCTAACTCACCAAATCGGCAGGTGATGAGACTGCACTGGTGACTGGCATCCGCGGGGGCCGCATAACTGCCATCCGGGCCGATCTGGCCTGGCCCATCGACCGAGAACGCGAGTTCGCTGGTTGCCGCATCCCGCAGATATTCACCCTGACTATTGTATAGTCGTACTCGGTAGGTCTGCTGGTCTCCTGGTTTGAGTAATACATCATAGGGAACCACCTGGAGATGCGCTGGTTGATTGTCGCGAGCGGCAATTGGTGGTTTGGCAGAAGAAGCCACTGTGACTTGACTGGTTGGTTGCTGATCCGGTTTTCCAATGCAATACAGATATTCAGAAGTAGGAAAGTAGATTCGCCCTTGCGAAACGATAGGAGAACCGTCGCTCGCTTCGCCTTTGAGGCGAAGTTTGTGGATTACTTTTACCCCCTTCTGGGTCGGTTCAAGAATGTACCACCGCCCATTGTTTGTACAAAGGTAAATTTTCCCGTCGGCAAAGAGTGGTGTACTTCTCATGACAGTTCCCAATGCTTTGCGCTGTACGAGCTCTCCAGATTTTGCATCAAAAATGAAGAGCTTGGCACGATCGTCGACAAAGTAAATCCGCTCGCCAATCATTAGCGGTGAACTCTTGCCAGCCATGATTTCAAAATGGTGCCACTTTTCCTTCCCAGAAAGGTCTCCAGTCTGGTTGCCATCCAATGCGACAATCGAACCCATGGTATTACCAACCACGTTTTCTTCGCTGTGACTAGAAAATACACGGCCATCGGAAGTGACCAGCGGCGAGATATTGAGGCCGCGGCGAGACAACGGGTACCACCAAATCGGCAAACCCGTCCCTGGCTGGAGGGCCCAGATCTGGCCGTCACCCGACCCAAAAACCATCGCATCCATCCCCAGACCACGAAGCGACGTGATGGTGGGTGTGCTGTAGGTCGTGTCGTACGGGATCAGCCGTGTTCCCTTGAGCCAGCGCAGCTCTCCATCGGTTTTGTCAAATGCCAGGAACCGATGTGCCGGCTTCGCAAGCAATCCCCACTGGGGCGTATCACCCCAACCAATCACCACGGCACTGATGATGACCGTATCACCGTACAACTTGGGAATGTTTGTTCGCCCCCCGTAGGTGGAGAGCAGCCCAAATTCCTCGTGAAGACTCCGCGACCATATTAATTCACCCGTCTCGCCATTGAGACAACAAAAATATCCGCATACGCCCAGGGCGTAGACATTTCCAGTTTCAGGGTCGACAACGCAACTTGACCAGCCAACACGAGTATCAGGTACGTCGGACAAATAAACATTGAAACGGTGCTCCCAGAGAATCTCACCAGTTGTTGCGCTGGCACAGGCTACTTTCTCTCCCTCAACATCTGTCCCAGGCTGGTCACGAACAATCGTGTAAAGTTTGTCGCCCAGAACAACGGGAGTAGACCGGCCAGCCAATTCAGCATTCTTCCATAGAAGATTGCTGCCAACGCCTCCTTGGGGATTCCAACGGTCTACCAACCCTGTTTCGGCAGAAATCCGATTTTGTTGCCGGCCACGCCAGTTAGGCCAATCCAACCGGTCATTACCATTGGCTGTTGGACAAAACACAAGTAGCAGCACAATGTGCCCACCAAGGAAGGTCTTTGTCATAGCTGGGAGAATCTTCATACGGAGGGAAAGCATTTTACAGCAGTCAAAACAGGCAGAAACGGAAGTCTATCGCACCAGTTTTGGGGCAGCAAATCGACCTATCTAGAGGATACCAATGATCTTGAAAGTCCACCATGGGCCCTCTTCACCAGTCAACAGAACCGGCAAGGTTTAACCATCTTCCAGGAGGGGAAAACTTTACGCAACTGTTGCGATAAGGTACTTGTGGGAAATTAGTTGCGATCATTCAAGCATCATTCTGCCAGCGACCGATACGATGGATGTCGCATGCAAAGCGCCCTGACGCCTGCGGCGGCACGTATTGCGCGTCAGCACCACGGCACACACTAACTCGAGTCAAGGATTGGCTCGACCGACGTTGACGCCCCCCAACCGTGTGGACCCCGAGTAGACCCTACCTTTTACCGGCCCCCGGCACTGTGAAGTGCCTCGCACGCCGACCGCTACCCACCTGTCTGGCGTAGTTCGCATCCATACCTTCGCTGCCGTCACTAATGGTTGGCGTGGGACGGCGTGGTGCGCCACCGGAAGTCGGCAAAAGGCTCACTCGGATGGTTCCAAATGCATAGGAGATGTGTTTCGATGAAGTGGAACTTTTTAGGAGCGCTATTAATCGGCATCTGTCTAGCAAGCCAAAGTTTCGGCTATGGGCTGTTGGATCGAATGCTGGGCGGCGGCTGCGACTGTTGTTGCGAAGCCAGCTGCGATTGTTGTGAAAAATCGTGTAGTTGTGAACCAAGCTGCTGCTGCGACAGTGATTGCTGTTGTGAGAGTGACTGCGGCTGCGAGGCTTCCTGTGGTTGCGACAATAGTTGCGATTGCTGTGGCTGTGGTTCTACCTGTAATCTTGGTGGCGGCATCCTGGACAGTCTCTTCGGCTGTTTCCGTGGTCTTGGTGGCTGCTGTGACAGCGGTTGCTGCTGCGACAGTGATTGCTGCTGCGAGAGTGATTGCGGCTGCGAAAGTGACTGCGGCTGCGAGGCTTCCTGTGGTTGTGACAATAGTTGCGATTGCTGTGGCTGTGGTTCTACCTGCGGTCTTGGTGGCGGCCTCCTGGACAGTCTCCTCTGCAGTTTCCGTGGCCTTGCTGGCTGCTGTGACAGTGGTTGCTGCTGCGACAGTGACTGCTGCTGCGAGAGTGACTGCTGCTGCGAGAGCGA
The DNA here is from genome assembly GCA_022448345.1 of Pirellulales bacterium. Lineage (GTDB taxonomy): Bacteria > Planctomycetota > Planctomycetia > Pirellulales > Lacipirellulaceae > JAKVCB01. The sequence goes on along the minus strand of JAKVCB010000103.1, from coordinate 143 downwards.
TTGCGGCTGCGAGGCTTCCTGCGGTTGCGACGATAGTTGCGATTGCTGTGGCTGTGGTTCTACCTGTGATCTTGGTGGATGCCCACTACTGGACTCGATTTGCTGCATGTTCCGCGGCAACGGCCTTGGCCTTGGTGGTAACT
>JAKVCB010000102.1 GCA_022448345.1 Pirellulales bacterium | reverse complement strand
AGAAAAAAGAGCAGACGTCCGGGCCGGCCGCAGGCGAATCAACCGACCAGGAAGAAGACGTGACGGATGCCGCCCAAAATGGAAAAACCGAAATCCGTGGCCAAAGCCCCGACGACTCAACCTCTGCGACCGACAATCCGGAAGTTACGGATGAACCAGCAGCCGGTGACGCCACTTCACAGCCAGCCTCTGCCGAGAAGACCGCTGACCCAACTCCCAGCAAGACGGCAAATTCACCAGAAGCCGCTGACGGCTCTCCTGGCGAAGCCGATCCGAATAACACCCCGACCGAAAAGCCTGTCGAATACCAACCGCTTGACGAAGTGCAAGAAGAAATCCGCTCCTTGCTGGCCGAGCAAAAGATTGCCGAACACATTGTCAAGCTGATGAACGATCTCTACGTGGAACTAAAATCGGCTCACACTTCCTGGGAAGCGAAAGTCTTTGACGCCGAGGATGATGGTCAAAAACCGCCGGCCCCGCCAGCAGTCCTGACCGACCTGGAAGCGGTTGCCAAAGAACATGACTTGCAGTTTGAAAAGACTGAGCTGCTTTCGATGCTCGAGCTACGGGACACCCCGATTGGCCGCTCTGGTAACCCAGAAGAATTTGGTAATGCACCGCTATGGCTTGCTTTCTTCGGTGAATTAGAAATGTACGAACCTGCTTTGACTTACGACGTCGACGGCAATCGCTACCTTTCGCTAAAGGTCCAGGAAACGCCCGAGAAATTCCCCACGCTCGAAGAAGTTCGTGATCAAGTTGTCCTGGCCTGGAAAATGGAACAGGCGGCTGGATTGGCTCTCACGAAGGCCAAGGATCTTGCAACCACAGCCCAGAAGGACAAACTTAGCTTGCAAGAATATTTTGCAGATAAGGAAAACTGGAAGGTCATCACAACCGATCCATTTAGCTGGCTAACCCTTGGAAATATCTCACCCACAACACGCGAGGTGACCTTCCGGATGAGCCAACCGGAGGGGATCGTTGCCGCAGGTCCAGAGTTCATGGCGAAGGTTTTCAACCTTAGCAAGGGCGATGTGGGTGCCGTACTCAACCACAATCGTTCGATCGCCTACATTGTGAAAATCGCCAAGCATGAAACCAGCGAGAGCGAACTCCAGCGACAGTACCTGGCCGAAGCAGACCGCTGGTACGGCCTGCAGACCATGAATCGCTTTCACAACCAGCAAACACTCAGAGCACTGCTTCGTGAAGTTCAATCGGCCAAACAAGTCCAATGGCTGCAGCCTCCCGATCAGCCGAGGCAGTGAGCCCCCCTTTTTGACAACTTTCTCCGTTATTGCTCAGACTACCTGCAACAGCCCATTGGCAGCAGGCGCATAAGGCCGCGCCAGGCCAAAGGGAATTTTGCTCGACTCTGGGGCCTTGGCCGGCGGGATAAGCAGCAAGCCAACCCAATGGCGACTAAGGGTAGAAAAATTCAGCGGGGCGGCTTGAGAATTACCGTTGCCAGGGGTGGAAGCGTAAGCAACAGAGAAGCAGGGCGACCATGGCTTTCTTCGGCTTTGGCCTCGATTTGACCCTCGTTACCTACGTCGCTTCCTCCGAAATAGGTTGAGTCGCTATTGGAAATCTCAGTGAACCATCCGGCCTCAGGGACTCCGATACGGTATTTACGCCTGGGAACAGGCGTGAAATTGTGAACAACCACCAGGTAATCGTCCGGGTCTTTCGCCCGCCGGATGTAGCTCAGCACACTATCTTTCCAGGCATGACAATCGATCCACTCGAAACCTTTGGATTCGAAATCGACCTCATGCAGTGCGGACTCATTGCGATAAATCGTATTTAGATGTGCCAGATAACGCTGCAAACTCTGGTGTGACTCCCACTGCAATAGATCCCACTGCAGCGATTCGTTGCAATTCCATTCGTTCCACTGCCCAAACTCTCCTCCCATGAAAAGCAGGTTTTTACCCGGATGAGTCCACATATAACCGTAGAGCAGTCTCAAATTTGCAAAACGCTGCCAAAGATCTCCAGGCATCTGTTCTAACAGCGATCCTTTGCCATGCACTACCTCGTCATGCGACAAGGGAAGACAAAAGTTCTCGGTAAAGGCGTAAATAAGCGAGAAACTCAAGTCGTCGTGATGGTGTTTACGATAGATGGGGTCCTTGTGCATGTACTTGAGAGTGTCGTTCATCCAACCCATATTCCACTTGAGAGAGAAACCCAACCCTCCCACATAGGTTGGCCTGGAGACACCCTCCCAGGATGTGCTTTCCTCGGCAATCGTAAGCACACCTTCATGCTGCAGATGAATTTCCTCGTTAAATCTCTTTAAGAAATCGATCGCTTCAAGGTTCTCGCGCCCTCCAAAGCAATTCGGTTCCCACTGGCCTTCCTCTCGGCTGTAATCAAGATAGAGCATCGAAGCGACCGCATCGACACGAAGACCATCTATGTGATATTTATCCAACCAAAAGAGGGCATTGGAAATCAAAAAGTTACAGACTTCGTTGCGACCATAATTGAAGATCATGGTACCCCAGTCAGGGTGCTCGCCCTTACGGGGATCTTCATGCTCATAGAGAGCGGTACCATCAAAACGTCGAAGCCCGTGGTCATCCTTCGGAAAGTGTGCTGGAACCCAGTCGAGAATCACGCCAATGCCTGCCTGATGCATCGAATCGACAAAGGCCATGAAATCTTGTGGCGTACCGTAGCGACTTGTGACTGAGTAATAACCGACAGTCTGATAACCCCAACTACCGGTAAATGGATGCTCGCTGACCGGCATGAGCTGGACATGGGTAAATCCCATTTCCTGGCAGTACGCGATCAGCCTGGTTGCAATTTCGCGATAGCTGAGCCAACGCTCTGGACTTTCCGGATCCCGCTGCCAACTTCCGAGGTGAAGTTCGTAGACCGAGATGGGCGTATCGAGCCCTTGCTGAGCGACACGACGTTCCATCCATTGCTGGTCGTTGAACTGGTAACTGGTGAGGTCCGTTACAACGCTGGCCGTGTGGGGCGGAACCTCGGCGCCGAAACCATAGGGATCGGACTTTTCCGTCACGTGCCCACCCGGAACCTTGACTGCAAATTTATAAAGCGTTCCAGCCTTCAACTCTGGCACAAAGAGTTCCCAAATACCGCTGGGAACATGCTTGTGCATCGCGTGGCGCCGGCCTTTCCACTCATTAAAATCGCCGATAACAGCAACACTCTCGGCATTCGGAGCCCAGACCGAAAAATTGACACCTTCCACACCGTCGACCGCGCGCAAATGGGCACCGAGTCGGTCGTAACTATTCCAATGCGTCCCTTCCTGGAGCAAATGAATATCGTATTCAGTGATCATCGGCTTGAATGCATAAGGATCATGCATGGTCGTCGTTTTGCCCGTTTTGTCAATAACACGGAACTGGTAGGGGCGCACATTCGTCCCCGATACCTCTTCGGGCTGTTGCCAACTGTCGTCACAAATTGCCTCGTAAAGCCCGGCCGGATGAATCTTTCGCATCATCCGGGAAGTACCATGTGACTTATCAACAAGCCAAACCTGCTGAGTATCGGGCAAGAATGCCCGTACCGCCACCGCCGAACGACCATTCTCCTCGATGATATGGGGCCCCAAAACACCAAAAGGATTATCATGGTAGCCACCGACCAGGGGACCAATAGCATCAAGTTTCACTTGTGTCCGCACGGTTGAATTCTCCCTCTTCGATCGACTTTGGCCAGACCTGTAATTTCCCCACAACTCCGACAAAATCTCTGACTTAGTCTTTCTAGCTCAAACCTCAGCAAGTTTGTTAATTCCCAACAAACCGCCCATACTTCGCACACCCTCAACGAAGGACTCAGAAAGGTCTGTAGCCCAGCGGCTGGACTGCTTGTCTGACAGAGCATTGCCTTGCGGCGGTCTCTGGCAAACAGTTGGCACTGGCCGCCTTGGCGAAGGCCGCCTGGTGACACGTCGCGTGGAATTTGGCACCTGCTCGGATTTGGATACACAACACCTTAATCCTTGGCCATGAGAACCACGGTTCATGTGTTGACCTGTATCAGCGAAATCATGCGGCATCTTGTCGGTAAAGTTCCAGATCCGGCAATCAACGTGGTGGAAATCCATTGCCCGATCAACGCGTTGCCAGAGATCGTCGTCTCTGATGGGTACCCATTGACCAAAACGCTCCCAGTGCCAGTTGTTCTGTCGCCATTCCGCTATTCCACCACGTAAACCACGACTAACGTATTGGCTGCGCGTGATGAGCGTCACGTGTGCTGGTCCGTCCAAAGCCTCAAGCCCGCGAACAACGGCCAAAAGCTCAAGACGGCTCTCCTTAATACCGGGCTCAGCATCTTGCGCAATCACGCGTCGACCACCTGACATGGCTTCCAGTACAAATCGCCACTGGCCCCTGAAACACCCAGCCAGCGAGTCCGGACTACCGGTCACCTCAGAAAACAACAAATAGTGACGATTTATGGCCTGCATAGTCTACGGACTGGCTATTTCAGAATGGATTGCTGCTCGCAAACCCCCTCCCAACACACCTCTGTCGGGATGAGCTTTACGCGCCACCTCCGGTGGGCAAGACAAGGCTTAACTCCACTTCAAGCCAGCAAAACACGGTCGTTCAGCCAATACCTGCTATCGGCAAACTCCGCCCATTCTCTTTAACTTCTCAACAGAAATCGCCCCTCTTCACCACTGGCCCGAATGGAGTCCCTATTTCCAAAAAATGTTTTGCTAGTCAGAGACGTGTGGAGGTGGCACTTTTGGTAAGTAGCGCGCCAGCAGCCTCTCCCCCATCGGTGTTGTCGAACAAGCCGCTCCAGCCAGGGCTGGACACTACAAACGGCCTCCGGTTCCGTTACGGTCTGGCTCGATAATCGAATTACCCCTGATCCGTCCGTTCTGCAGCTTGAGAGACCAGATCTGATAAATTCTCCACCGACTCCAACCGTGCCAGCCATCGAGGATGGGCAAAGATTCGCACGCGTTTTACATAGTCATCAAATTGTTCTTTGGCTAGCGTGCGCAGGACCGGAGAAATTTCTCCCAGGCGCCGGTACCTCTGCGGCCGGGGGAGGTAAACATCAAGATCAAACTCGACCTCCAGAGTCACCGGCGGAGAATCGATTAAGATTTCATGCTCTGCAACTGTTTCGCCAAAACTCTCTGATAACAAATGGGCCAGTTGTTCTGCACATTGCACAAGCCAGGGATAAGGCCGCCGGGCAAGGGCAGCATACAAACCCGGATTTTCCAGGCAACTGTATTGGTCGATTCGCTTGTAAAGTTGCCGTTGGACACCGAAAATCCCTTGCCATAACTGGTGAACCGGCTTCCCCTCCCCTGCCTGACTCATCATTTCGATGAACGGTTGTTCGGAGAGCTGAAAGAGCTGCTCCAAATCGAGAAACTCGCGGAGTAGAAAAAAAGCCCGTTGCAACATGGCTGTCGCCGCCCGCACGGCATGGTGCCAATAGACTTCACTGAACATGACATACCTGGCAAACACCATTGATTCCGCAGCGGTCTTGCCCTTCTCGGTAATTGCCAGTCCATCTCCTGCTTCGTTCAGGCAAAGGCTACTGACAAGTCGCCCCTGATCAAAATTCCGGCCATATGGCACACCAGCATGTAGGCTATCTCGCATCAGGTAGTCAACTTTGTCTACATCGATGGGCCCGGAAAGCATGCTGTGCAATATCCGCGAACTCTGTTTCAAATGGGGTCCCTCAAGCAACTGCACGACTTCGCCGGCCTCAATCGCCCAATCATCGTGCAACAGGTCAGAAATTTCGTGGTCGAGCACAAATCTGTTGGCAAACTGCTCGTGAGTCAATACATTGTCGAGGGCAATATCTTCGATGGGATGGCAAAATGGCCAGTGCCCCAGGTCGTGTAGCAACGCGGCAACCAGGAATAGTTCTGCATCACGAGGAGTGACAATTGCCGAAAACCGATTATCTACCGCTAGTCGATTCAGATAGGAAATTGCAACCGAGTAAACACCAAGCGAATGTTCCTGCCGAGTGTGATTTGCAGCCGGATAAACAAGACTTACCAAACCCAGCTGGCTAATCCGGGTCAGTCGACGAAAAGCAGTCGTATCAATCAACCGTGCGACGCGTGGAGTCAGGGTCACATCAACATCTGGCGGTATTCGTACTACAGCTCCGCCCGACCGCGACTGAGATATCTCGGGCACATCGTAAATAGAACACATATCAGCTTGCACCTGTGTGTCGCGTGGCCGACCAATTCATTTGGATACCGCAGCCTGGCTGCCAACTCGATGTGTCAAACAGACAGAACTTCCTCCCACCACAACCACCTATCCACCTGGCAACCCGGGAAGCGCCGGCAAATCTACAACGAGCCGCAACAGGATTGTGATGGTGAAAAACAACGCAAAATTGAAGAAGGCACTGATGGGCTCCAGGTCAAAGGCAACATATCCTGCAAACGTACCTAATCCGAGCACAATCGCAACGACAATAAACATTTGGTAGGTTTCCAGCTCCTCGAGTTTTGTTTGGAAGACTTTATCTGCAAAGAGTTGTTCGCCAATGAACAGGTAGACTCCCCACAGCAGCGCAAAAACCAGCCCACAAACCGTCACGCGAATCCAAAGTTCGACTCCGCGATACGGTTCCAACTCGGCATCACGGAGAAAGGTGTATCCAGCCCAGGCACAAGGGGGCCCTAACAGCACCGTCGCAATGATGGGCACAAGCCAGCTCTCAAGTACCGCTCCGCGCAGCAGGACCGCCAGCAACACGACGACCAGCACAACGCCCAATACTACGGCAAACACTATCGGCCGAAATTTTGCATCTTTCTTGCGAGAAGTTTTCAGGGTGGAAATCCCACCGGCACTGACCGCGCCTGCCTCCGAATGCGCCGGGGCGTGGATGACCACTTCTTCTTCCGGTTTCGGAATGGTAATCAAGGCCTTGCATTTCGGACACGGGCCCTCCTGGCCAGCGAATTTTTCACTGACGCTAAACCGTTTTAAACAACCTGGACAGGTAACTTGGATAGGCATATCAAGCGTGTCAATGACATCTGTCGATGACAGAAAGTTGGCCGCAGGTCCGGAACTGGCACTTGCGACTGGTGCCGAATTGCAAACTTCTAAAAATTATCCAAAGATCAAGCGAAACGACCGCTGGTGAGCCAAGCCTTGTGAGTTCCAAGTTCGAATCGCGGAATTGCGCGACCCCCCCTGTTGGCCCCTTCTAGAAATCACTCATAATCTTTGAGTTCATCTTCGTTGATTGCGTGAAAACCTTTCGATTTGAGAGTTTCCAATGCCATCTCGATGTTGTCCACCATCAAAGCCACTGCGGGATGGCGACTCGGAGGAGTCAGCAACGGATAGACCTGGCTGATATTCACTTCAGCTGCCAAGAGTGCAGTGCAAACCTGCAGGAGTGGCTGTCGTGTCTCGGGAAGTTCGACGCCAATGAGGTCAGACTCAACAATTGCCAAGCCTGCCCGCTCCAGAATTTCAAGGCCCACTTCAGGATCACTTAATAAAAAACGGACCAGTGCACATTCAGCCGAATCGGAAATTGTTAGGGCCACGACTCGTACGTTACTACCCTCAAAGCGGCGAACCACTTCCAACAACTGGCCCACCCGGTTCTCTAAAAAGACCGTAAACTGGCGAATCGTAGGGTAATCTCGATCTCGCATCGTCACAAACTCTGTTCCCGATCCTTCACCGACGCTCATGAATCTGCTTCCTTGTGTGAGAGGGCTGATGGAGCGTTATCGTGCCCCCACCGACACCCAAAACTGAGCGTAACTATAAGGCAATTAGGGAGTTGTTGCAACTAAACCGGGAAATCCGCTGAAAAACAGAAGCTCTCGTATCCTCACAACCCGCGGGCCAGCAACGGCCCCTTGGTCTTGCTCTGCCGGTCTCGCTGCCCATCGCCAGGCCGGTTACGATACCTCAACATCAGGCCCCTCTTTCCTCTCTCCCTAAAAGCCACCCTCGCAATGCTTGCTGATCACGAAACCGAAGTTCGCGTCCGCTACTATGAAACCGACGGGCAAGGTTTTGTCCATCACGCGAATTTCCTCCAGTATTTCGAACTTGCCCGCGTGGAACAACTACTGGCCCTCGGTCACAACTATGCGGATTTTGAACGGGACGGTCTCTTTCTAGTCGTGAAAAAATTGGCCGTAAACTATCACCAGCCCAGCCGATTTGGCGACGTCCTCCGAATACAGATTCATACGGCTCGCGCCAGGGCCGCCCGAATTGACCATGAGTACAAAGTCCTGCGAGGCCAAATACTAATTGCCGAGGGCAAAACAACTCTTGCTTGCATCGATCGGGCAGGTCAAGTTCAGCGTCTCCCCTCCTTTCTTTTAATGGAAACTTAACTGCTGGGACTACAAGGCACGTCCAGTCAGTCAGTCAGTCAGACCGTAGAATTCTTGCGACAACCGCCCGGCGGTCGTGGCCGGTAACCTGCCCTGACTTTTTGTTTCCATTCCAGTGGAAAGGTCCCCCTCAGAACCAACTGCAGCCCGATGCCACACTTCCATGCCGGCATCGGGCTACAGAGCCACACAAGTTCGCTTACGAATCCACAAACAGGATCTCACGTCCCACGGTCAGCGTTTAGACCGGCAAGCTGACTCTTTCAGCTGCACTGTGAACACCGGCAATAAACTCCTCAAAAATCCGCAAATCGAGCGCAGATGCCGAACTCGCCTCGGGATGGAATTGCGTACCGATGGCAAACCAATCGTCGGTGTTACTCTCGATGGTCTCGATAACACCATCGGGACACCTGGCCGTCACATCGAAGCCAGGGGCTATCTCATCAATGGCCATATGGTGCATGCTATTAACCCGCAGTTCGCCGTCACCATAAACCCGCTCAATGAGCGACCCAGGCACCAACTCCAGCGTATGCCGATGCGCTGGATCCAGGGAATCCATATGCGGAAGTGCGGTGGGCTTGTCCTCGGCGAGATGCAGGAAAAGATTACCGCCTAAGGTCACATTAAGCAGTTGCATTCCCGCACCAATCCCAAATACGGGCATTCGGCGGATGAAAGCCTCTTTTGCCACACGGCGATCGAATGTTTCACGCCGCGGATCCAGTAGTCGATTGGCCGGATGCAGCATCCAGCCATCGCGGCGCGGATCCAAATCGGCACCCCCAACTAAAACTAAACCTTCCAAACGGTCCAAGAGTTCATGGAGGTCATCGGCATCTTCTAAAGGAGGGATAATCACTGGAATACCCCCCGCTCCGCTAATGGCATCATAATAGCCCGCTGAGAGATAAGAAAAAGCAGATTGTTCTCCAGATGCCTCCTTGAAATTGGCAGTCAACCCAATCAACGGCTTCGACATGGCTGTGCAGTCCTTTCCACGGAACCTTGCGGGAGCTGTAAGTGTCGTCGTGAGCACTTCGTTGGCCACCTTTGGCCGTTCGCTAGGCTACTGGCTGCGCGTACCATCCCTCGGGCGGTTGGAAACGCGAAACCCTGTAACTGGCTACGATTGCCACGGCTGACTTAACTTGGGGCGGTCCAATCAGACACTCCAAGCAAAGCCACCTAGGCCACTGAGTTTGCAATTCAACCCAATCGCTAACCAGTTACGGTACCGCCAAGTCAGGTAGGGGAAGACTTGGCTTATTGCCTATCGGACGTCCTGTCGTTTGGCCAGAAGAACTCCCTGTGTTTAGACCGCCTAATCCGCGCGGTTAAAGGAATGCAAGTTGGGGTCTGAATTTAACGATCTTACGGAACATGGCAAGCGAATCGCTCATTTTGGGGTGCCGCCCAAGTGCTGGCACAACATACGGGCCCCATTACTTCTCCCTACCCCTAACGCTAATTTTTCTCTCCCACCCACCCTATCTCGTAAAACCTGCCGAGCAGCCTAGTCGCCGCCTTACCTTTCAACCGGTCAAGCCGCTTCGAATAAGCTCATAGCCGATCCAAAAGATCCCCACATCCACCAAAAAATGGCTACACCAAGGTGCATAAATCGATTGGGCCTGATCATACAGCCAGGCCCATATCACGCCACCGATGGTAATTGCGAAGGCAAAAACCCATGTGGCCCAAGATTCCCAGCCAAAATAGAAGGCCAATACGATGACGTGGTGCGCCGCAAAAGCCACCGCTGAAAGAATCATTGCCAGTCTGCCCGGCACCACTTGACGCAACTGGCCAAACACAAACCAGCGAAAATAATACTCCTCGAGCAAAGAGTGAACCACGGAATAAAACAGCGCGAGTACTACATATTTCGCAATCGAGTCGATCCCTACTCCAGTCAGTTTGGCGATGACCGAAACAGCCACTCCCTGAAACAAGTCTGTAGACTGGCACCAGCTGTAGTAAAGAACCAACATGGCGGCGGCCACCAGGAGGCCAAATACGAAACCCGCGAGAATTCCACCCATTTTGGGCTGTCCGAAGACTAATCGTTGACGAAGCACGATTGATGCCCAAAAAATAGGGAACAGAAACTGTAGCGATTTGAAGAACCCGTAAACCGACTGCTGTACAGTCGCATTAAATTCTGCTGCCAGGACAAAGTACAATAACGTCACAACCGTAGGAAAAACGGCACCTATGACGACCCCTACCCATATCAGAAACCATTTTCCCAAGGCCGGTTCCGCCCCCCGTGGACCGTGACCACTCGACGCTGGCTCGACATATTTGGCAATGGGAGGGTGTTGCATAGCCGTCGCCCCTTAACCGTTTGAATAGAACCTTCTTCACTAAACAGAATTTTTTGCAAAACAGTTCCAGATTATCAAATAACCCGCTCAGGCGACATATTGCCCTGCCCCCGGTTTACGCCGCGGCGAAGACGCGATATTTTCGAGTGTCGTAAACCGGTTAAATAGCCTTCAAAAGCCCCGCTTAAAATCCCTCCATTGACCAGGACTGTCGAGTCACCATGCGATATCGCTCTGTTTGCCTGGAAGCTTTCGGATATACCCTGCCAGATGAGGTTGTGACCTCTGCCGAAATCGAAGCCCAATTGGCACCACTCTACCAACGCCTCCGTCTACCGGAAGGCCGCTTGGAACTCATGTCAGGTATTCAGGAACGCCGCTTTTTTGCCCCTGGCACCCGACCGGGCGATATCAGCATCAAATCGGCACACCGCGCAATCACAGCCAGCGGGATCGATCCTAAATTATTTGGGGCAATCATCCACGGATCGGTTTGCCGTGATTTTCTTGAACCGGCAACCGCTTGCCATGTCCACGAGCAACTTCAACTACCAAACGAATGTGTTATTTACGACGTCTCGAATGCGTGCCTGGGAATACTTAATGGTATTATCCAGATCGCCAACATGATTGAACTGGGACAAATTCGTGCCGGCGTTGTCGTAGGCACGGAATGCGGACGGGAACTAGTCGAGAATACCATCAAAATGCTTAATGAAGACCGGTCGCTCACCCGTGATTCCATCAAAAATTCGATGGCATCGCTCACTATCGGATCAGCAAGTGTTGCTGTTGTGCTGTGTGATGAACAACTTAGCCAAACCAACAATCGAATCACCCATGGGATCGTCCACTGCGACACGACACACCACAACCTTTGCCAAAGTCGTGGCCTCAAGACAGTGATGGATACCGACAGTGAAACGTTGATGCGACGTGGCATCGACGTAGGCGTCGAGACCTTTAACCGTTTGCTCGGCGCCACGGGCTGGGAAATCGAAGATATCGACAAGACCTTTTGTCACCAGGTCGGCCAACAACACCGAAAATTGTTGCTTAATTCGCTCGGACTGCGCCCAAGTACTGACTACACCACGTTGCCGACTTTGGGCAACACGGGTGCGGCCGCACTACCGATCACCCTTGCTCTGGGAGCCGAAAAAGGCCACCTCCAAGCAGGCGATCGAATCGCAATGCTGGGAATCGGATCTGGCGTGAACTGCCTTATGCTGGCCGCTCAGTGGCAACGAAACCCCATTAGCGAAACCGCCGGCAAAAAGAAGCTGGCTATGGCAACCGGCCAGAGGTGACCGGTTGAATGGTGACCAGCAGGTGAGATCTCAGCGGGCCAGAACCACCACCAAAAAAAACACCATGAGCAACACAACACCGCCCAGGGCAAGCCATAAACCGATGTGCGAAGACTGGCTTGGAGGGGTATAACCTGGCGGCTGAAGCGGATTGAACTTGGCGCGCTGAGCCACCTTGCGGGCAATCGCCTCTGCCTCTGGATCGTGCAACTCCTCTTCAACCAGCGATGTCGAGGCAAGCGGGTTCTCTAAATCTTCGCCCTCAACAGCCTCTTGAGTCGTAACTGCGACGGGATCTGCGATATCAATCCCACTGATAACGCCCTCATCGACATCCGGCATAAGTCGAAAATCTTCGTCCGGCGCAATATCACTCTCCGAGTCAACCAGATTTTCTGTGTCACGCCCGGCAACTGCAACCGTTTCACTACTGGGCGAAGAGGTGGGAACCGGAGTTGGAACCGGCAAGTTAAACCGCTGAAAAACTCCACTGCCAACACCTGATGGTTCCGGGCCTCCTTCCACCTCTTGGCCCCCCAGGGTACGCCCTCGATCTGCAAGCCAATCGGACAATATCACAGACAACTCGGCTGCTGTCTGGTAACGATCTTCCGGCTTTTTTTCCATCATCCGCTCGCAGATCTGAATCAACGACGGAGGTAGCTCAGAGCGAAGAACAAACAGACTCTCGGGCTGCTCCGATTGATGTTTGAGCAAACGTTCAGAAATCGTCCCCTCAGCAAAGGGAGGACGCCCGGACAGCAAAAAGTAAAACGTGCAGCCCAAACTGTAAATGTCGGCACGCGCATCCGCTGCATGACTGTTGAGCGCCTGTTCAGGGGCAAGGTAGTCCGCCGTCCCGAGAACATTTTCGTCGTTCGCGAGCGTCAGTGAGGTGATGTCATCTTCAACCAGCTTGGCTAACCCCAGATCAAGCATCTTGACCGTTTGAGTCTGGTCAACGATGAAATTTGCAGGCTTGATATCGCGGTGGACGAGTCCCTGTTCATGGGCATGCTGTAAACCGAGTGCTGCCTGGGCAATGTAATCTGCAGCAGCGACAAAATCCAAACTGCCACCCTTGCTTACAATTTGGTGTAAATCGTCTCCATCCACGTACTCCATGACGATGTAATGGATATTACCTTCATTGTCGATGTCGTAGGCCCGCACAATGTTTGGGTCATCCAGTTTTGCAACGGCTCTAGCTTCGAGTCGAAACCGCTCCACATAAGCCGGATCTTGGACTCGGTTTCGGGGTAACACCTTCACAGCAACTGGCCGCTTCATGAGTATATGCTCAGCTAGATAAACGCTACTCATTCCGCCTTTGCCAATTTGCCGAAGCAGTTTGTACTTGCCGAGATAAAACCCCTTGTGCTTGCCGCCGAGGAGTTTGTCTGCCTGCCACTGCGTGACTAGATGGTGGTCAACCATCCGCCCTGCCAGCAGATCCTGGTTGTCAAGGACCTGCTTGCCGTCCTGGCTGACGGTCTTGTCGAGAAAGTCTTCAAGCTCTGCTTCCTCAATCAAACCGCTCCGTCTAACGAGGTCGAGAAACTTGCTGTCTGTGGTAACCTTGGACATACCGCCATCTTTCAAACACTCACGTACCGAAGCGCTACGCTGGTGTCAATGTACCCATGCAAGTTGACAGCAAGAAGAGCTGCCAACCAATTATTTATGTTCCGTTAACATCTTGTTGGAATTACCGTCCCAACCAACAACCCAACTGAAATCTACCAACTCCATCCGCCAAAGGTTGCCTCTTTATAGGTAACGTGCCAACACACGTCTTCCTCCTT
>JAKVCB010000101.1 GCA_022448345.1 Pirellulales bacterium | reverse complement strand
TCATCACACTCACCACCGATTTCGGTGTTAGCAGTCGTTATGTCGCAGCCATGAAAGGGGTGATTCTGTCGCTCAATCCGTTGGCCCGACTTGTGGACCTGACCCACGCAGTCCCGGCCCAAAATATTATGGCTGGGGCGATGGCTCTTGCCGAAACCGTTCCTCACTTTCCTCCCCGGACCATCCATTTGGCAGTGGTGGATCCGGGAGTCGGAACCGGGCGACAAATTGTTTATGCCGACATAGGCAACCAGCAACTCGTTGCCCCCGACAACGGCTTGCTGGGTCGTTTGGCCGCCTGCAACCGGCCATCTAAGATAATCGCACTGACCGCGTCCCAATTTTGGAGACCGCACGTCTCTGACACCTTTCATGGACGTGATATCATCGCACCGGTGGCAGCCCACCTGAGCCTTGGCTTATGCCCTGACGACCTGGGAGAGCCAGTCGATCGGCTTGCGGATCTCGCCTGGCCGGAAGTTCATCAGGTGAAAAACCATATCGACGGACAAATCGTGGAAATTGATTCGTTTGGTAACTTGATTACCAATATCACGCGTGAGATGCTCGCCGACGTACCCACCGACGAGACCGTAACCATCCATTGCAACCAGCATGAAACGCAGGGCATTTTTAAAACTTATGGCAACCAGCCCACACGGACGCTGCTGGCTCTGATTGGTTCCAGTGACTTGCTGGAACTCGCGATTGTCGACGACAACGCCTCGACGATGCTAGGGGTTGGAAGTGGCACCTCAGTCCGGATATCGTGGTAACTAATGGACAAAAAACGTTTTCTTCTGCTGCAAGTCCGAGACTCATCCGACCCGATGCGCCAACAAGAAGTCGCCTGTTTTGCACGGGCCCTTCAGTGCTCTCCCTCAAGGATCCGGGTTGCCAATCTTCTTTCCGGCTGGCCAAGCGCGCGTGAATTCGAACTGGCGGACGTTATTTTTTTGGGAGGTAGCGGTGACTATTCTGCCGCAGGCGACGGAGAATGGCTCCAATCCATCCTTGTTAGCCTCCGCCAATTGTGCGATAGCGACAAAGCCGTCTTTGCCTCCTGCTGGGGATTCCAGGCAATTGCCCGCGCATGTGGAGGACGATGTATCCACGATCCTGAGCATTCCGAACTTGGCACAGTGGAACTGCAATTAACGGAAGCGGGAACTCAAGATCCTCTTTTCGGTCGATTGCCACCCACCTTTGGTGGCCAGGCTGGCCACCAAGACCACGTGATTGAATTGCCTCCCCATGCGGTGCTGCTTGCATCCACTAAAAAAGTGCGTAACCAGGCATTTCGGCTCGGCAACAAACGCATCTATTGCACCCAGTTTCATCCTGAGCTCGATCGAACCGGCTTACTGCAACGAATTCGCGCCTACCCGCAATACGTTGAGATCCATGCCCACATGAACGTCGACCAGTTCGAAGCAACCTGCCATGAGACCCCCGAATCGAACTCACTTTTACGGCGATTTGTTTCGTGGGCCTCCTGAGTTCCGGGATCTCTCGGCTCTCCAAACTCCTCCCGTCTTCAGAGTTTGCTACGCATCCGCCGCAAGGCGATCGCCCAAGGGCCATGAACCTCCGGTTATTCACCAGTGACCCTGGGGGCCGCTATGTCTCGTCGCCCGTTTCCATCCCGAGTTGCCGCATTTTGCGATACAAATTCGACCGATGGACGCCAAGCAACCTTGCTGCATCACTGACATTTCCCAACGTCCTTTGGATCGCCTGCTGGATGTAGGACTGCTGAAATTTCTGGGTTGCATCGTTGAGCGTAAGATCGGCGTCCACAAACCCCATCGGCCCCTTGCGAGGCGAAAGAATAAATGACAACTCGTCGGCATCGATCATCTCGGACGGACTCAGGTAGGCAAGCCGCTCCATAAGGTTTCGCAATTCCCGTACATTACCAGGCCAAAGGTGCGCGGCGAGTCGCTTGCGGGCTGCGGCCGTAAACTTCGGGGGGCTTTTGCCGATATTGCGACAGAATCCTGTCATAAAATGGTCCGCCAGCAGGAAAATATCCTCTCCACGTTCCCTTAAAGGGGGCAATTCAACACTAACTACGTTGAGGCGGAAGTAAAGATCTTCCCGAAAGCGACCTGCCTCCAGGAGATCAGCCAGATTCTGATTGGTGGCAGCCAGAATGCGTACATCGGTGTAAATTGGCGTAGCCCCACCAATCCGAACCACGGTCTTTTCTTCCAACACCCGCAGCAGCTTTGCCTGGCCGCTCAGGCTCATGTCACCAATTTCATCGAGGAACAGGGTGCCACCGGTGGCAATTTCGAACTTTCCCGCCCGCGATTCGTGCGCATCGGTAAAAGCGCCCTTCTCATGCCCAAAAAGCTCGCTTTCGAGCAGCGTTTCCGATAGGGCCGCGCAGTTGATGGCAACAAAAGGTGCTGTGCGGCGTTGGCTCTGGTAGTGCATCGAGCGAGCGATGACTTCCTTGCCGGTACCGTTCTCGCCCAGAATAAGAATGGCCAGATCGGTATCGGCCACGCGGCGAGTTGTCGCTCGCAACGCTTCAATGGGGGAACATTTTCCAACCAGTTCCACCTGTTCGGCAACCTGTTCCACCAATTGTTCATGGTGCACCAAAAGATCTTCTAACTGCTGCGTATTCTCCAGGGCCGTGGCGGCACACGCCGAAAGGTCCAGGAGTTCGCGTTCATCTTCTGCCGTAAATTGCCCCTGGTGCTTGTTGAGCACCTCGAATGCCCCCATTCGCTGGCCTGTGGATGAGACCAAGGGTACGCAAAGAATCGTGTTTGTCTTATAGCCGGTGCCTTTGTCGACAGTCCGGTCAATCTCTGCAGCATCCAGGTTGTCGACGCGACGTGCCTGGCCGGATTGAACCACCTGGCCAACAATTCCCGCATCATCAGGTAGCCGCAATTCGTTTCCGTCCACTCCTAGAGCGGGACGGCCTACGAGCAGGCGGTTCTTCTTATCCCACAGAAAGATGCTCGCCCGGTCGGCGTCGAGTAGATCAGTGGCAGCCTCTGCCATGCGGGTCAACAAAACCTGCATTTCGTGGGCTTGCTGCCATGCGTGGGTGATTTCAAGCATCTTTTCCAGCCGCCGGATTCGTCGCTGGGCTTGCTGCTGTCGCCTGACGGTACGCAAGGCGGCCGCCAGCTCGTCGCCCAGGCCCCCTGCACCGTCTTCGGCAAGAGGGTGAGCCATGACAAGGACATCTGAAACAGCGCCCAATGGCTCGCTGACGCTCGTACCGGGCGGATCAGCAACCAAGGGGACAGCTTGCCAGTTGTCGCGAAGGAGGGGGAGATCGTGCTCAAGTACCTCCGCTGCCAAATCCCAGGGAATCTCAGACTGCGAAAGACCTGCGGACGCCACGATGGACCAGCTGGGAGGAAGCGGGCGAACGACCGCCAGGCCCTTACCACCATAGCGGCGCGACACCTCAGCCAGGACGGAACTTAAAAAATCGGCCACCGAGACACAACTGGCCGACTCCTTCAACAGTACAGAAGCGATCGTCGATACTTCCATTTTCAGCTATCCCCATCCCCGGGAATGGACGCTAAGATTGTGGCTGTCCAAAGGGGAATTATAAAACGCAGTGTCAATTACGCAACACACACCTGTCGCAAATGCGACACAAGGAGGATCGCTATGGCTCAATTATTCGACGGCAAACGGGGATTAATTACCGGCGTCTTCAATAAGCAATCTATCGCCTGGGCAATTGCTGACCGCATTTTGCAAGAGGGTGGAGAGTGTGGCTTTTCCTATATGCCTGACAAGCCAGATGACCCACGAAAAAAAAATCTCAACCGCATTGAAAAACTCGTCGGAGGCAACCCCCAGGTCGCATTTGTGCAGCCGATGGATGTGACCAACGATGACCATATTGCTGAACTAATGCGGGTTTCCGAGGAAAAACTGGGGAAATTGGATTTCCTGCTCCACTCGATTGCCTTTGCGCTGCCCGACGACCTGAAACGAGATACGGTGGAAACAAGTCGTGACGGCTTCAAGTTGGCCATGGAAATTAGCGCTTATAGCTTGATTGCCTTGAGCCAGGCGGCAGCCAGAATTCTTAACCCCAACGCGAGCATCGTCACGCTAACCTACTTTGGAGGTGAAAAAGCGGTACCGGGCTACAACGTGATGGGAGTCTGCAAGGCAGCCCTCGATTCGATTGTCAAATACCTCGCCTTTGATCTGGGGCCCCGGGGGATTCGCGTAAACGCCCTGAGTGCTGGTCCTCTGCAAACCATTTCTGGCCGTGGGGCCGGAGTCGAAGAAATGCTTGGGCTGTATGAAGCCGTGGCTCCACTGGGGCGAAATATTTCCCATGCCGAAGCAGGCCAAAGCGGCGCATTCCTGCTGTCGGAGATGTCCTCTGGAATTACAGGGGAAATTCTGCATCTTGATGCTGGCTACAACGTCATGGGATCTCCCGGGCGAATGCTTGATCAGATTAAGGAAGCGCAAACGGGAACCTGACAGGCTTGTATCCCAAGAAAACAGCACTGCAGCTAGCAGTGACAGCTGGCGATCAGGTTCCTTTCATCGATCCCGTATGGCAACTCCTCTGGTGCTGACCAACGGGTCCTTGCTACAGTCCCGCCACTTTACCCAGGTGCAGCAGGCCAGAAACGGAAGAATTCCCGCAGCGAATCAAGGACGGTTCGCCCGACCGGTGTTAGGCCGGCTTCCAATTCCTGCTGCACATTCCCGCCCTCAATGGTTATCTCGACCAAGGATAAGAGCATGGAAGCTCATCTCGCCCGACCGGTGTTTTGTACGGTGATCACGTTCGCGTTGCTCAATAGCGCCTGGGGAGCTGGCTATCGTACTCGCAACTTTACGGTTTCGGCGCCCTCGAAGGCACTCGCCAAAGAAATTGGGGATGCGGCCGAAGGATGGCGCCAAACCCTGTCGACGGAATGGATTGGAAAAGAAATGCCACCTTGGTCAAAACCCTGTCCGATTCATGCCAAGGTGGGTCGTCACCTTGGCGCGGGTGGGGCAACAAGTTTTATCTTTGATCAGGGACAGGTTTTTGGCTGGCGAATGAATATCCAGGGAAGTCGCCAGCGGATTCTCGACTCGGTATTACCACACGAGGTTACGCACACGATCTTTGCTTGTTATTTTCGCCAGCCTTTACCCCGCTGGGCCGATGAGGGTGCCTGCACGACGGTCGAACACCCTAGCGAAATTGCCAAGCAAGAGCGCATGCTGATCGACTTCCTGAAGCAACGGCGAGGCATTCCCTTCCACCAGATGATGGCGATGAAAGATTACCCTCGCGATGTCTTACCGCTCTACTCCCAGGGCCATTCACTCGCGCAAATGCTACTCGAGTCCGATGGAAAACAAACTTTCTTAGTTTTCCTGAAAGACGGGTTAAGGGATGAGAACTGGCCTCGGGCAGTCAAGAAGCACTACGGTTACCAAAATTTACAAGTCTTGCAGAATTCATGGCTCTCGTGGATCAAAGCAGGGCGACCTCGCCTCGATGGCTCCCCACGGCAAATCGCTTCGAATGTACCGGCAATCCGGAAGGACACGGTGGTTCGTGGTCAAAGTCCCGACGATTCCCCGCCCGCGAACGTGACCGCCTCAGAGGGCACGGCGTCTCCAACGACAAGCTCCATTTATGCGCAAATGGCAGCACGCGCCTCCAACGATCGTACTGGAGCAGTGCGCCACTAAAGCCATTAACACGGCAAGAATCTGTGTGTTACGAGTTAAAAGGCAAGAGCTGCGTCACATGGTAAAAGACGGGAGCCGCGAAACAAATCGCGTCAATCCGGTCGAGCACTCCGCCATGCCCTTCGATCAGGGTGCCATAGTCCTGCACTCCCCGATCCCGCTTGATAGCAGACATGGTCATCGCCCCCGCAAAGCCCATGACCGCGACAATCATCCCCATCAGGGCCGCCTCCCATTGACTGAAAGGCGTGAACCACGAAAGAGCCCAAGCAACCAGCGCGGTGCTCGCGGTTCCCCCCAGGAGGCCTTCCCAGGTACGGGTTGCATTGATCGCCGGAGCAATCACATGCTGCCCATAGGTTCGACTCCAGATGTATTGCAAGGCTTCGGAAAGCAAAGCCATGGTCACGAAAAAGAATAGCAGCCGAGGGCGAGCGGCCTCGTCAACAATTTCGTCCATGTAAAGCAGCGCCGGGGCGAAACTAAGACAGTAGACGCACACCAGCAAACCTGATTGGATCTTCGCCACCCGTTCTAAAAATCGTTTTGGGTCGCCCGCGATGGCAACGCGCGCCGGAATAAACAAGAAGGCGTAAACTGGGATCAGGATGCTGTAAAGCTCATATAAATCCATCGCAACCAAAACATATTGCAACGGGGTAAATAGAAAAAAGACCCAGAAAAGTGCGCGGTGATCTCCCAGACGAGTCGGCGTAAGAGTGATAAATTCCCGCAACGCCCAAAAACTTAAACCGCCAAACAAAGCAACCGTGACAGCAGGCGTGATCGGCAGAAAAGCAACTGACAGCATGCAGCAAATGATCCACCACGACCGAAGGCGGCCATTAAAGGCAGCGACAGCAGCCGGGTTCAATCCAAGCTGTGGTTGGCTTTTGATAATCTGGCCGATGGTCGTTGCAACCAACAAAAGGGCGGCAACCATACCAGCCAATGCCCAGTTCTGAGCCATTGGTTTACTCAATCTCTTTCAGGCTGATCACTGCTGCACGAGCTCGCTTTAAAAACTGGGGCTTCGCTTCGGCTGACTCCAGGTAGATCGGCGGTCCGAACGAAACGCATGACAACAGTGGCACAGGCAGGAATTCACCCCGTGGTAAAATGCGATTCATATTCTCAATATATACAGGCACTAATTCCAGGTCGGGTCGCTTCTTCGCTAAATAGTACAACCCGCTCTTAAATTCTCCGATCCCGTCCTCACTCCGACGGCCCCCTTCAGGAAAGATAATCACCGAGTGCTGGGTCCCCATCTCTTGCAGCATCATATCGACAGGGCTTTGATGCACTTTCACCTGTTTCCGGTCAATCAGTAGTGCGTTGTAGCTCTTGGCAATGTGACGCCGTATCCAGCCACGGTCCCAATAATCTTTAGCCGCGACTGGCCGAGTCAGGGTTCGAACGTAGTGAGGAAGCGCGGACCAGACGAGGATGACATCCAAATGACTGGTATGATTGGCGAAATAAACCCGCTGACACGTGTCGGGTTGCGAATCAATCCAGCGAACGCTCGCTCCGCTGAGCAGGCGTGCCAAAGTTGTCAGGGCAAATTCCGTAAGCATCCGTCAATTATGGACCGGGAAATGTCGATCGGGAAGCAGTCCCTCGCCAGCAATCTTCGACTCCCCACCAGAAGCAGCCGCTTGCCGTAGAAAAACAGGCCCGATCAGCCCTCCTTGCCTCAACTATTTTTTGGTAAAGTTTTTGGTTTAAATCGCAAATAGGGCCTCATATCCTGCGAAAACCGCCACAAGGCTCTCGCCGTCCCCCCCTTGTTGCCGAAAACCACAATGCCAGGTCCATGCGCTCAGACCATCTGGGCGGCGGCCTGTTGCTGTTGGCCCATTCTAGCGACCTATATTATCCGCCTCCTTTTTTCGTCTTCCGTCTGGCGACGCACCTGCTTCCGTCTGGCGACGTACCTGCCTCCTCCGATCCAACTGGGCCGAATGCCTGGATCGGCTCCCCTCGGACCCTGCGTAGCGAGCCGGTTGAAAAACAGCGGCAACCCCACTGTCCTATGGGCCATGCTGCGAGCCGACTATACTTGCCGGGATGAACCAGAACGATATTATCGTCATCGCAATTGACGGACTTGGTGCATCAGCACTGGGCGCCTACGGCAACACCTGGTTCGAAACACCATGCCTCGACGAACTTGCCTGTGAGTCGGTTCTTGCCGAATGGTGTTTTGCCCCGGCGACCGGCCTGGATGCCGTGTACCGCTCCCTCTGGACTGCGGCCCATCCTCTCCGATTGGCACCTCAACAAAAGGAGGGGCTGACTCCCCCCCACGTAGAACCAGAAGGCTTGCCGCAGCTATTTGCAAACCGAAAATTTCACACGACACTCCTGAGCGACGACGCAGCGCTTAAGCAGTACCCAGGCGCACAAGGATTTTCGGAAACAGCCTGGCTATCGCCTGCAGCGGCAAAGCACACCAACGACCCTGCAGAGAGTCACTTTGCCCACGTGTTCGCACGCGCAAGCGAATTGTTAGCCGAACAAAAACTTTACGGTGATCCACATGCAGACCGAACCGAGTCTAAAAAACACTTTTTATGGATCCACCTGCGCGGAATGACGGGCCCCTGGGATGCGCCGCTCGCCTGGCGGCACACCTTGTGTGACGACGACGACCCACTCCCCTACGACGGAACCATTCCTCCCTGTGAAGAACTGAATCATGAAAATCCGGATGAGGTATTCCGGTTTGCATGTGCCCATGCATCCCAAGTTCAGTTGCTGGATACCTGCCTGGGCGCATTCTGTGATTCGCTCCGGCCCCAATCCAACCAAAAGGGGGAGACGGCTCCCCTCTTGGTCATTGTCGGTACCCGCGGATTCCCTCTCGGTGAGCATGGCTGCCTCGGTCACACCAAACCCCAACTTTTCACCGAAAATGTACATCTGCCACTCCTGATTCGATTTCCCGATAAAACCGGACAATTGCAGCGAATCGACTCGCTGGTAGAAACGGGAGATGTCATGCCAACCTTGCTTGACTGGGTGACACCCAGCACCACCAAACCAGTCTGTACTGATGGTCGCAGCCTGCTACCCTTGGTGAGAGGCAATCCTACTGCATGGCGGGATCACACGGTTTCAATCTCTGAAGGCGGCCTACGGGCAATTCGTTCGCCCGGTTGGTGTCTGCAAGAAACTCCAACTGAAGCTGGAAATGCTAACAACCGCTCAGCGACACGGCAATTATTTCTCCGCCCGGATGACTATCACGAAATGAATGATATTGCAGACCTCCGCGGTGACGTGGTCGAACGACTGGCGGAGGCGATCCGACGATTCGAAAGGGCATGCCAGCAAAATGGGCCAATTGACCAGCCCCAACTTGACCCGGCACTCCACGAGCGGGCCGACTGACCGCACAGCCAGCACTGCCTGCATTTCAGCCGGTTGCTGAATGCTTAACCAGCCTACCTATCTGAAAAAAGTGTCCGCTGCCAGCACAGATCTCTCTGGTATTGAAAAACCAACGTAACTACAATCCGCCGCCCGCATTGTGGTAGAGCCAACCTGCGCGGGCCAGGGATTTTACCTACCAGGTGACCCCGAGGCTGTTTCTGGCAACGGTTTCGGAACACGTTCACATTGACGATCTCCAATGTCCGGACAAGGACGTCCGCAACTGAACGTTGAATCTCGTACCAGCCGCGTACGTTGGCGGGACTGCGCGCTGCGATACCAACCGTCTATCGGGAGGACCGCCGCTTGGCTCTGCGCCTGTGCCGCCCTACTTCCAGCAGAAACAACGAAGGCCGCGCCAAGCGATGCGCGCCTTTTTACCCAGCAGCAAAATCTGCTCTTTGACCCGGCTGAATCGTTCCATTTTCAGCTGCAGCTCTCACTTCCTGAATATGTGATTGGTCGTTTTTTGGATGTCAAAATTCAGCTGCAGCCTGCCACTGGTGGCCAAGCCGTCTGGGACTTTGGAGAAAAACTTCAGGTTCCCCTTGATGGAAAACTCTCGAAGGACTTTACGATTGACCTGCCTGAAATGGAAGCGGCGTATGAACTTGTCGTTACGGCAGCGCCGCCGCGCGCGTTTCAACGGTTTGGTCTGGGAGGACGCCCCAAGCTGCTGATTAACCGCTCCTTTGAACTGGTCGTCCTGGGCAAAAAGCCACCTGCCCCGAACAATCTACAAAGATCCTGGCGGGAAATCGGGTTATTTGAGCCGACAAACCCGCGTTGGTGGCAACGGCTTCCCAGTTGGACCCAGCTGCACCGCCTATCAAGCGTAACCCGAAACGGGACCTCCGGGAGCACCGAACCCCAATTAGTTCAGCTTGAGCATCTCAGTTTTGTAAAATTACCCCCTCCCGATGCCAGTTCTGCAGGCGGCCCCCACTGGCAGGCCTACGCCTTGCCGGTCCAGGATCTTGGTCGTCCGCATCAGGTAGAAATTGAATACCTGAGCAATACGGAGTCGCAACTAGCGTTTACCATCTTACAACCGAATACCGGCAGTCGCTCCTTTCCCGAAGAAGCGACAGTTTTCAAGGACCAGCACGCCACCGTTGACGAGCCGCCGCTGCAAAAACATCGGCTTTTATTCTGGCCTCGTTCTCGTTCTCCCGTACTGCTCATCTCGAATGCACACCGCACCATTCCAGCCCATTTTGGAAAAATTCGCGTGCTTGCAGGACCTGCCCGGCTCTCCCCCCGAAAAAGCGACGCGGCCCCACAGAACCGGACTCGACAGCGCCTGGTCGCCATGTACATTTCCCAATCCTCGCTCCTGCAGCAGCCCGCGGCGGAGGATCCTCGTGATGGGAAGAGCGAAACAACAAACGCGTTTCAGCAGACTTCGCTCTCACGGTTCACCCAGCTTACAGACTACCTTCACTACGGTGGTTACAACGCTGCGATATTACCTATCCAACCACAGTCAGATTCACAGGCTGAAATTTCGCCGCGCCGTCAAACCGGAGAAACCGGTCAACCTGGCTATCCGCAGCTCGACCAACTGGAACTGGCGTTACGCATTTTTGAACGTCGGGGTCTGACCCTTATCCCTGCCATTGGGTTTAAAAAGAACACCGACACCGATGTCCGCAACCTGCTTGCCCGCTACGGAAACTACAAATCGCTGGGAGGCCTGGGACTGCAACTCTCGGGCCCAGAACTCCTACGAAAATTCGCCGGCAATCGTACTCAAGCCACCCGCGATTTCCGTCAACTTGCCGAACAAATCCAGGAAACAGGCAGCCGACGACGGCTTATTCTGACAACCGAAGATTTGTTCTCCGGCCCCGAGATCGAACCCCGCTTACGCCCCAACTTACTGGAAAAAACTAGCCTACAGCCTTTACTGCAGGAACTGGCTATCGATCCAGCCGCACTGGCCAAAATTCCTTCCCTGGTACTATTGCGGCCACAGTTTGAGTCACCAGCGGCACCTCTCGTTGATCGGGCCACTGACCTGCAAATTAATCGCGGTAACGATTTCCTCCAGCTAACCGATGAAGAATCACTGCCAGGACTTCTGATTTATCATCGCAACCGGGCGAACCCCCTCGCGGAGGTTGATCGCGAACCCCTCCCACTGGGTGAATCAGCCAACCTCCCATCGACAACCCAGTTTGTACCCCATGGAGCTGCCTCTCGGCGATCTTTAGTAACTACACTTGCTTCCCGCGATGTCGAGGTGCTTGTGAATGGTGGCACACGCCCCCTATTGGCCGAGCAGGAAAGCATGCGCGAACTCAGGCGGATGTTCAGCATGCTGCCTGGCAATCCTAC
Organism: Pirellulales bacterium; assembly: GCA_022448345.1. Taxonomy (GTDB): domain Bacteria; phylum Planctomycetota; class Planctomycetia; order Pirellulales; family Lacipirellulaceae; genus JAKVCB01. Next base: position 2,445 of record JAKVCB010000101.1, on the reverse strand, counting down.
AGAGATCGAAGTCAAGCGAGAGCAGCCAATTACGCTGCGTTCCTACCGTCGGAGCAACGATACCACCACATGCATCATCAACCAATCTCGATGGCCCGTAGCAACCCAGGTTACAGTCAACGTACCAAAACAAACAGCAATCACCTTCACCCACAGGGATGGACAGACACCAGGTAACGATCGACTCTTAAACAAGGGAAGCCACGCCCTTCGTTTTGAGCTGGCTCCGTACGCGATGCAAGCCGTCCGGTTTAGCAATGCACACATTGAACTGACCGGCGTACAAGTGGAAATATCACCCGATGCCAAAGAGCAACTCTCCGCCAGGATTGAAGACCTAACTCGCCGGGAACTCACCAACGAAGAAAATGGTCAGTATCGTGTGCTTACCAATCCCGGAATCGAAGCATTTGGGGAAGAGCCGTCTACCGAACCGCTCTCGGGCTGGTGGACACTCAATCCGTTGGGCACAGCAGAGATCACCTATTCGGAACTATCACCCTTCAAAGGACGCACTTGCTTACTCCTTAAATCAACAGGCAATGCGGCTGGTGTACAGAGTCACGATTTTGCCATCCCCGCCACAGGACAACTGGCGTTGACCGCGCATTTTCGTGGCCGAAACATCGATCCAAAAACAGAACTAAGAATTGTTTTTGAATCGTTGGGAAAGCCACATTACCGGCAGTTGACGGTACTGGGCGGATCAAACCCGTCAGCACTGCCAATCAACGAAGAGTGGACCGCATACGCTTTCAGCGTGGAGGACTTGCCGTTAAATTCCAATGCAAAAATGTATATCCGCTTCGAATTACTGGGGGCTGGAGAAGTTTCCATTGACAATGTCAGCCTACAGCATTTGCTCTTCCCCCTCGATTACTATCCCGCATCTGAGTATCAACGTTACGAGTTACTCAAGAAACTCAGCGCTGCCGAGAGTGCCCTACGAAAAGGACACCTGACGAATTGTGAACATTTACTGGACGGCTACTGGCCCCGGTTTGTTGAAGAGTACCTACCGACTCCGGAGTCGAGTGGCGATGACGCCGCACCCCAAATCGCTGACCAGAATTCCGAACCCACAACGCCAATTGAAGACTCCAATCCCCCGCCCTCTCTCTCGGAACGATTGCGTGAATTGCTCTGGTTCTAGAGACCCGTACAGAGTGCAACCACGACCGTCGCAACCATCACCGCTCCAATCATTGACTTTGCCCCCGTACCCAGCAAGCGGCCCCAGAAAGCCCCCCAACTCACCTTCCAGGTCTTGTCGGTCGCTGTTCCCAGCGACATTTCGCCCAGGCAGGCTCCCGCCGCGGCACCCACCGCTCCGAAAAGGACCACCCCGACAAGGGAACCTAACATCGGAATGGGGAATCCGATCATCGCACCACCCAAGCCCCCCAGAAGAGAACCGATCAAGGCAAGCACGGCAGCGCGCCGACTACCCCCGGCGCGCTGGGTACCGAGCAGCCCACCAAGAAATTCGAGGACTTCACCAAGCAGTGCCAGGACCAACAAGGCCAGGATCCACGGCCATTGGATCTCCACCGGCCAGGCTGAGGGAATCAAGTACGAGTAGATCGCGACAGCAGCCACGATGAACCATGTTCCAGGCAAGCCGGCGAGTGTCAGCAACCAAAAGACCAGGCTGGCAAAAATCAAGCAACCGACGGCTAAAATCGAAAGGGCAACTTCAAGCACATCCTATCCTTTGGTCATCGCGCCGGTCGCAGCAGACTGGCAACCGCCCACCGGGCTGCAACTTTCACCTACGAGGCCGCTTTGTTCACGAGCATGCGGATTGGGCTCGCTGACCTGAGGATGGACTCCTGGACCATCGGCCTGGTACCACTTGTCAAGTACTTCTCGCCAGGCGCCTGCTTGTTTCACCTGGCAAAACTCTTCCCGCACCTCCAGGTGGTGCGGATGTAGCTGCGAATATTTAATTGCAAATTTTCGCATGCCGGGTACACACCGTGTGGAGCCATAGGTTTCTTCGGCAAGTCGGTAATGCTCAGCAATCACATCCCGCTGCTCATGCAAAGAGGGGGGAACGGGAAGGGGCAACCCTTGGGCCAACGCTCGAACCTGACCAAAAATCCAGGGATTGCCAATCGCACCCCGGGCAACGGTAACCCCATCGACGCCGGTGTACTCCAGCATGTCGAGGCACGACTGCGGAGAAAACAAGTCTCCACTGCCCAATACAACCCGCGCACCAGCGTGCCGTTTTAAATCACGCAAAAACTCCCACCGGCTAGGCCCGTCATAGCGTTGTACTACCGTACGACCATGAACGGTAATGGCGGCCACGCCCCGCTCATAGGCCCCGTCAAAAATTTCGAAAAAGTGATCCCGACTTTCCGTAGAATCATCAATTCCACGGCGCATCTTCACCGTCACGGGAATCGAAGCTGGCACCGAGTCGCGGACCCGCGATAC
>JAKVCB010000100.1 GCA_022448345.1 Pirellulales bacterium | reverse complement strand
GTCCTCCAAGCCGTCACCATTAACATCTCCAATCGCAATTCCGGGTGTACTTAAAACGAACAGGTAACGTTCTTCCTGCATCCGGTGCAGCCAATCGTCATATCCCTGCAGAAGTTGCTGGTGGTAGCTCGGGTTGTTTTTCAGAACCGATGCAGTGCAGTCGGCAAAGAGCTGTTTTCCATCCTGCTGCAGCGTAATGCGCTGAAAGTCTTCCGACGTGATCGACCGGATCAACGGGTGGTCGGCTTCGTCGAGGGTCCAGGTTATCGTCCAGATGGCATGTTGTTCACACGATCCATGCTCGGTGTTGCCGGAAATTTCCACGAACTGGCGGGTTGTCGCTGAATTTTCCCCGGGCGACACGCGAAACACCTTGAAGTGGACGTGAACCGAGTCAGTCAGTAAATCAAGTAGCGGATTTAACGCCGTTGCCAGCGCGACCGAACCGTTGCCCGGGGGTTGCTGGGTTGCGTTGTTTGTTGGGGTGGCTGCTGGAGTTTCTCTGAGGACCTTCAATTGTGGTCCCTCGTAGGCGACCGCGAGGGATGCGGGTACCAGGGGTTCGGTGGTCATTGTGGTAGTGACCAGGCCTTGAAACGGTTTGGCCTCAAGTGGGCGGCTTGCTGACGCCATAAGCTTGCCCAGTTGTTTGAGTTGTTTCTTGGCCTGGCCGTGGAATACCTCGGTATCCCAGCCCTCTGATTTGGGGTTGTCCCACGCATCCCATTGGTTTTGACGGCTATCGTGACAGGTTGCCTCGTCCTTCATCGCTGCCGCATCCGCACTTGCCTGTTTGCCCGGTGTGCTTGTGCGAATTCCGTTGGTCGCCGGGGGTGTGGTCAGAAAACGCTGGCTGGCATTGTCGGCAGAACGGTTGTCAGTGCCTGGCTGAGAAGTACGGTACAAGTTCCATGCCAGACAGGCTCCGAGCACAAGAACCAGTCCCACACCGAGGATCCGAAGGGTGCGCTGCGGACCAGGCCCCGCTGAATTTCGATCCAGTTTTTTATTTTTGTGTGGCATGGACGCTGTGGGGTGATCCGGGCCGAATGCTACCATCCTCTTATGCGGCAGATCACAAATACCCCAGAACTTAAAAATACCGTTACGGCTCAGGGAAAATCGAAAAGATCAGCTGGCTCACACCCAGGTGGTTTTCAGAGCGGAACATTTTTTGCTGATCAAACCAGCAAGTCCTGCAACCTGTAATTTAACCAGGAGTACGGATTCTTGCGAACTTGGCGAACTACAGAAATACCATCTTTTCGGCAGGCGGTGGCGGAATTTCCGGTTGTAGGAATCTTGCAGGCCTGCTGTCGGCCGGCAGTGCCTGAGAGAAAATAGTGGTCCCGCAAAAGAAAAGGGGCCTGGCTCTCCAAGCCAGACCCCAAGTCTTGTATTTCAAGGCAGATCACAACAGCCAGTTTTACTTCCTGCGGCCGACGGCAACCATTGCGGCCAGGCCTGTCAGGACCAGCAGCAGGGACGTCGGTTCAGGGATGGCCGCACTTGCGCTACCGGAAGTTTGGCCAAAGGCATTGGCCCACTGCGTATAGTGAGATGCGCCGACTGTTCCACCGATCGCATCGTTGGCAAGCGTGACAGAAGTCCCTTCGGCATCCTTGTACACCGTGTAGTCGGCTGCATCCACTGTGCCATCGTTGTTGTAGTCACCGGTCAGGCCACCCAGGCCACCTGTAGGTTGGGTAAGCACAATCGAAGTCTGCACAAACGTGTTCACTCCGTTGCCCCCTGTGAGGTCCTGATCGGCCGGCTCGACCATGAAGTCGACCGTGTCGCCAGCACTCAGGCCGGTAAGCGTACCACTATAGGCCACCGCCTTACTAAAAAAGCTTGAGTTATCCAAAGGAGCCACAGCGGTTCCCAGGACCTGGCCGTTTTCTTCATCGCCGTTGATCACTGCGCGAACTTGCATCAAACGTTCATTTTCGAAGAGCTGCTGCATATAGCCATCAACGTTCATGTCGCCGGAAAAGCCGGCCGGTGCCGTCCAGGTAAACTGTGCAGGACCGTGTCCGGTGATCGCATCGGTTCCAAGGGGTATATTGGGATACTCCTCGGAGTCCCCACCTGCTCCCCAACCTTCATCGGCAAAGTACCCGTACTCGCCAGTCATATCCCCAAAACCGCCAGCGTCCTCATCCCAGCCTGCGCAACTTGAGCCATCGCCCTGACACCAACCCGACTGACCCGACCATGGAATTGCCATCGTTGCTGTGCCAACCGTGTTTTCTGGAAACCTCAGTTCCCACTCACCATCTGCTCCCAGGGTCGTCGTCGAAGGAAGGCCAAAATTGTCTTCCATATCTTTTTGGAACCACCATCCGAGATCCGAGCGGTAGCCATCGTAGGCTGGAGGCTCGGTGTAGCCGCCACCGCCAGGGTCGCCACCGCCAGGGTTCGGGTCGGTCCAGTTTGGGTCTCCTACGGCTTCTTCGATGTTAATCCCCACCTGCACAAACGTGTTGACTCCGTTGCCACTGGTTGCCGACGGTTCGGCATAAAAGTTGACTACGGTGCCGGGCGTAATTCCCTCGAGTAATTGCGAGTAATCGACCCTCGTTTGGCCTTGTGCGTTGGCGATTGGGGGGACAGCCGTGCCCAGTAGCTTGGAATTACCATTCCACTCAGCGCGAAGACTCATCGCGCGGTCTGGTTCAAACAGCTGTTGGAGCTGTCCGGACACCGTAATGCCGCCTTCGTCAAGATTATTCGGTGCAGTCCAGGTGTAATGATGAGGACCATGCCCAGTGACACCCTCCATCTCAATTCCACCCGTGGGTGCCTGCCAGAACTCGTCGAAGAAATAACCATATTCGCCACTATCAGTGCATGTAAAGCCATCGGCACTCTGGCACCATCCAGCCTGGCCAGACCAGGGGATCCCACCAGCTACAGCCGCGCCAACCAGGCCGTCGCCAAACTTGAACTCCCACTCCTGGTTGGGGCCAAACGGGTTGTTCGACGCAAGCCCAAAGTTGGCGTCCACATCGGTTTGGAATTCTGTTCCAATATCTGAGCTGTAATCCAAAGCAGCCCACGCCGGAGTGGTGGTTAACGCCACCGCAACGGTAATGAAAAACAAGCCAAGCCCAAAATGTTTCATCGAATTTTCCTTGTCTGTTGGTGTCGCCTGGGATTAAGCCATCTGGGGTCAGGATTTGCAGACCCCGCCCTCTGTTGCAGTATAACCGACAAGGTATCTACCGCCTAACAGAATGGCACTAAAAACAGATGTTTTTACAGTACGGCCTCACGCACCCAACGGAATCTGTAATCCCGCCGGCGCGCTCCCGGAAAGGTAAATTTGCTGTTCGGCTACAACGCAAAAATGCAGGTTCCCCTCAAATTCATAGCTTCTGCTTGGGCTACCCTGTCGTCCGAACCGCTATCGTCCGCAGCTCTATCGTCCGAACCGCTGTCGTCCAAATGTGAACAAGCCGGCAAGACTTGCTGCTAACAACACAAGGCTTGTCGGTTCGGGAACAGCGGATGAACTGCTGCCAGAGAGCGACTGCCCAAAGTTGGATGCCCACTGTGCATAGTGGGCGGCGCCGATTGTGCCACCGACCATGTCGTTGGCAAGTACCACCGAGGTTCCTTCAGCGTCCTTGTACACGGTGTAGTCGGCGGCATCCACGGTGCCATCGTCGTTGTAGTCGCCCGTCGCGCCAGCCGGGGCGGCAGCTCTGGTCACGGTAAAGTCCGTCGTAATAAACGTTTCGGTGTTTCCATTTTGCGGCCGGATCAACAGGTCCAGCGTGTCGCCCTGGCCGACAGAAATTCCGTCCAAATCCAGTGGGGTACCGCAGGTAGAGTTCACACCACTATTGCAATCAAAGCTGAGTGAATCAATCGATCCGCTTGCCAGCGAAGTGGAGCCGTTCTTGACGAGCTCAAACTCGTGCCCGCGAGACCCGCCACCGTTGTGCGCATCTAAAAACGTAGGCCACAGCGATCCATCCACGTCAACGGTCATCGTCTCGGGGGCAGTCCAGCGAATAGCAGTGGTTTTCTCGTCACTTGCAGGGGTGTGCAGTGAGACTTTGCCACCTCCCCAGTCGCCCAAATGTACATCGGTGCTGGAGTCCCACCCGTCGCTTGCTGCGCTTCGCGTTATATTTCTGCCATCATAATCTTTGATGAGCGATGGGGTGACCAGGCCTGTCTCGGGCTCTTCGACCGAACTGTCAAACCACCCAGGACCGTTGCTCCCATGCCCGTGATTTTCCCTGGGCAGGAAATCATCATCACCAACCTGTCCCCACATAATTTTGTCATAGGCTGCGAAGTTGCCGCCCGCCATTTTTCCATAGGACCAAGCCTCGTCAGGACCAATACCAGTGGCACTATCGCCATGGGCACTATAGTCACGGGCCAGATCCCATGATTGGGTTGCCGCGCGGTCTTCACCGGTGAAAACCTGGACGTCGTAGACGTGAAAGCCACTATTGTTGGCGCCGAAGTATCCAGCGAGCGACACATCCAGCGAGTCTCCAGCGTTAAGCTGCAGGTTCGTGAGGCGAATCGTGTTCGGGCGCAGCGAGCTGGCCAGGGCCGCGTCCCGCTCCTCGCCGTTGGTGAGAAATGTTGCCGGGTCGCCCGGTGTCTCGGCAAATTCAGCCGTGTAGTGAGGGGTACCGTTTGTGTTGGTCCATCCATGGCGGGGCACCATTGCACTGCGGTGCAGGAGGGTGTAGTCGTCGGAAGTTGCCGCCGAGGAACTGCTGCGCTGGACGCTCATTTGCTGCGGACGCGTGTTACCACCAAAAGCAGGATTGTTCGCACCACCGTGGGAGACTTCCGGATAAGTTCCTGTTTGCCAGATTTTGGCGACCAGATCGACAGGCCCTGCTTCAGGAGCTGTCCAGCGAATGGCAGCCCAGCCGGTGCAGGCAGCGCAGTTGGGGTTGTGGCCACCGATCACGCCGTACGGGTAATCGGGCATGTCTCCCTCGGCAGACGGCCAATCCATCTGCGGACCGCCAGCACCACCGCCTCCGCCGTCTAGCGGCGAGGTTTCCGGAAAGAACGTTTGAGTCGGTATAACGCCCAGAGCGCCCGTCCAGGGGAAGCCTAAGCCCCATGGCGGTGTATTCGATAGCCAAGCAGGTCCGCCAGGGTTTCCCGGGCCCGTAGACTCATAAGCGCGGAAGCCTTGGTGTGTATTGTCGAGGATGTAATTGTCGTTCTGAGCGGGCTGATTGCCGGAGAAATGGTAGCCGTAGTCAAACGGGTCACCGTCGTCGGCATTGTCTATGATGTCGTAGGTCTCGGCGACGTTGTACACAGCAGCGGTCACCGGGGTTACCAGCAGCGTTACCAGCAGCGTTACCAGCGATGAGGCCGATGCTGCAGTATCGAGGGTCCGTTTGAACGAGGGTAAACTGGCGTTAGATTGGGAGTACGACATTTTATCTAAAAACTCCTTTTGACGAACCATTTTTTAGATCCGGTATGAATTGCCTTTGTAGAACTTATTCAAACATTCATTAAATGCGTTTAGGTTCAGTAGGTGAAAATTTGGCTAAAAGCAGTGACGGCAACTCGATGGACGTCGCTCGAACATTAGCCCGGTTTGACGGCCACTTAGCGAGTTAAGCGCGGCGAGTTAAGCTTGTTAAAGAGGCGGTTAGAGAAGTAGGTAATAAACCCTCATTCTTCCATCGCTGTTGCCGTGACAGCCTCATTGTTTCGTGTTCAGGACGCAGTAAAAAACCGACCCCGCCCCTGGGGAGCGGGGCCGGCTAATTTGCTCGAAAACCATAATTTCTATTTGCAGGTTCCGACTTTCACCACTTTAGAAAGTCGTTGTTTTCCTTTCGCCTAGCGGCGACGGAATCCTACAAGCCCTGCCACAGCACTCATGGCCAGCAGCATAAGGCTGGTTGGCTCAGGAACAGCACTAGTTGCTGTAATTGAGGCTTGGATGAACGTGTTTACGCCGTTACCACCACTAGCCGAGGGGCCAATGGTAAGGCTGAGCACGTCGCCTTCGGACACATTACCAACAAAGGTTGAGTAATCTACCTTTGTTTGAAACATTGTTGAGTTGTCCAGTGGAGCAGCACTGGTACCGAGAACGCGGGAATGACCATTGGGCCAAGTTACGGTCAAGTCAAGCTGACGAGAGGCCTCATAGAGCTGAACCAACGAACCGGAGAAGTCCAAGCCACTGACGCCAGCAGGAACGGTAAAGTCGAAAGCCATGGGGCCATGGGAACCGACTCCCTGAGCAATATCAGCGTGGTGTGCCGGACCTAAACTCCATAGCTCTTGCCAGAAGTAGCCGTATTCGCCACTGTCACCGCATGCTGAACCATCGCCTTGGCACCAGCCACCCTGACCTGACCAGGGAATACCACCACCGACGGCAGTTCCCGTGCTACCTTCAGGGAATTTGAATTCCCAATCACCAAGTGTGGTACTGGTTGGGGTACCACCACCAGCATCGACGTCAGCCTGGAACAAAGCTCCCAGATCCGACGAATAATCAGCCCAAGTTGGGGCCGCTGCGAGTACGCAGGCCGAAATACATAGGGAAAAAATAATCCTTTTCATCAGTCAAGCACCTTTCTAAAAAAAGAACAAAGAAGGCTCACCTCTCCAAGAAAAAATGACACTTACAGGGCCTACGGTTATTCCATACAGCAAAGTGTGGGAATAACAAAGGAGGCTCGTAGGTGTCACTTCTGTTCTAAATTAGCTACCCTTCCAAACCAAAAAGTGTCAAATTGTCCGCACGGACGTCGGTATCCAGCTATTTTCCTCCGCACCGGTCCGCACGGATACGAGCCTTCACACTACCCTCACATTTCCCGATTGTCAACTCTCTGCACGAGTATTTTTCTTAAAAAATGTGTTTCGTTCGTGCGGCAAGTGAAGGGACTAAAGCAGGAACAGGAGCTTACGTTGTTTCTCCCGCTGGCTGGAACGTGTGACAGGAGACTGGTCTTGCTAGTGCATCCAACCGGTTTTTTTGAGGTGTTATTTGTTGGGAAGTTTTTTAGATTAAGATCATGATTTACATTTATATGGTATTTTGCCCTTGGTAAGGTTTAGAATGGTTACTGGCCGTATAGTTTACAGCCGCACCAGGGCTGTATATTGTTTTGAAGACGTATGGTGGTTATCCCATGTCGTAAGCCTTGATAGCTGGATGATGTTTGCTCCGGGCAAGTGAGCGGCTCACGGCGTTTTTTGGTAATTTATTTCCCGTATTTTTCAGGGTCCATTTTTTATTTGACTGCGTAGCCAGATCGCCATGGTAGATGGGCTTAGGCAGAAGGATTTAAGGATTGAGCGATGCAAGCGCAAAGTTTTTCGGCAAGTGGTTTTCGACGGCATTCAGTACCTCGCCAGTTTCGGTGGGGCTTTACACTCGTGGAGCTATTGGTGGTGATTGCGATCATTGGCATTTTGATTGCCCTCTTGCTACCCGCGGTTCAGGCAGCCCGGGAAGCGGCCCGGCGAATTCAGTGCTCAAACCAGACCAAGCAGTTGTGCCTGGCACTGCTGAATTTTGAGGATACGTTCAAACACATTCCGCCCGGCGGGGAGACGGGAGATACCAGAGACTACACAGGCACAGGTGCGGCCCAATACAAGGAAGGGTGTGAGGGGTCGGGTAACTGGAATTACAATGATGAATGGGGGACCTGGTTGATGCGAATCTTGCCGTTTGTCGAGGAAACCCAAATCTGGGACCAGGTAAACGTGTTTTTGCAGGATGGGATGCCCCTTCCTCTTGTACGGTACCGCATGGATCCGAATACTGGCGGTGTGCCCGTAGTTCCCCAGTTTCGCTGCCCGAGTGACGGTTTCGAACCGACGACACCTTATGCGAATTATACCGGGAGCAATGGTCCGTTTTGTAACAACGGAGGTTGTGGCAGGGAGGTTTTTCCATGTGCCCGTAATTGGGGGACGAGTATCGACCATGCGAATCGACGTTGCGGCGACACACCCTGTCCGCTGCATGGGATGATGAGCCGTTTTGCCTGTTGGCAGGTAAAACTCAAGCATGTAACCGACGGTACCTCAAACACGATCCTGATCGGCGAAAAGCAAGCTCGTGCTGAGTACCATCTTTGGAAGATTGGCAAAGCAACTCAGGGCTATTGGATGGGGGTCAACGGGGGCAACGCACATGCCAACTCCCTGGTGCCCATCAATTATCCAATTGACTTGAATTCGCCAAGTTGCTCGGTAGGAAAACAGTTCGATTCGAGCAATGAGAATACATCGATGGGATTTAGTTCTTTTCACCCTGGTGGTGCCAATTTCGGCATGGTTGATGGTTCGGTTCATTTTCTGCCGGATACGATCGATCAGGATACGTTCATCTGGCTCTCGCACAAGAGTGATGACATGGTCCTCTCGGAGTCGTTTTAGAGTGTTTTGAGAAGTCTCATCGTTTGTTCAAAGAATTGGTTGTGGCTAAAGATCGGTTTTGAGCCTGTTTTTCTGGAAGTGTTTATTGGCTGTTGGTGCCGAAAATGACCGCAGTAAAATGTGTTTTCGCGCCCGACGGCGGAAGTGGATGTGGTGTTGACGGGTGAACCAGCGGCGCCCTTTTGGAAAAACCTCTCTCGGTTAGGAAAACGAGCAAATGCTTCTATTTAAGCAGAAAAGGATTTCGGTGATGCGGTTATTGAAAGACTCTCGGGCCACACGTTCTTGGATTGGAGTGATTGGCCTGATGGTGATGGCCGGGTGTGGCAGCAACACGGTGGATGTGAGGCCTAGGGTGTTGTTGGACGGCCAGCCATTGAAAGGAGCCTCGGTGACTCTGCATGGGCATGGCCCGACCGCTTCGGGACTGACCGATACTGACGGTGTGGTGCAGTTCACCACGTTTGAAAGAAACGACGGAGTTCAGCCGGGTACCTACAAGGTCGTGATTTTTAAATCCCCGCAGGATGAAGCCGAGGAATGGGCAAACCTCGACATGGATGATGATGACGCGGTTTTACAAATGGCTCAGCGTTCCCGTGGCGTACGTCCGACGTACACTCCGACAGTGCTTCCACGTCTCTATATTAGTCTTGAAACGACACCCCTCACCTTAACGGTGCCGCCAGCAGAAGAAGAGATCGTGTTTGATCTTGATTCCAGTTTGTCCAAAAAACGAGGAAAAAAATCGCGATAATTCACGGCGGTTATGAAGCAGAGTCTCTTTTTTCGGTTGCTGGTTGATTTGGGGAGAGTCGTATTGGCAGAGCAGGCATTGGCTGGACTAGCGGCTTGATCATTGGTTGCTGCCGGCTTTGCCAGTTGGGGGTTGAGCGATCCAGCTTCTGAGGGCCCCGTTTGTGCACCAGAGGAAACACGGTTTTACGCTCGTTGAGCTGTTGGTGGTGATTGCCATTATCGGCCTGCTCGTCGCTTTGCTTCTGCCGGCCGTGCAGTCAGCGCGGGAATCTGCCCGGCGAGTTCAGTGTTCCAACCAGATCAAGCAGTTGTGTCTGGCACTCCTGGAATTTGAAGAGGTGTTTCAAACCATTCCGCCCGGCGGGGAAGGAGGGGATACCAGGAGGTATGCAGGGCAGGGTACTCCCGCTCAGTACGTCGAAGGGTGCCAGAGGTGTGATTCAAGCGGTACGAAACCGTGTGTGTCGGGCTCTTGGAGCGGAGACAACTGGGGCACCTGGCTCATGCGAATCCTGCCGTTTATAGAAGAAACCCAGACCTGGGACGAGGTGAACGGTTATTTGCAGGATGGAATGGTCCTGCCTGTCACGCGTTACCGCTTCCAACTGCCTGACGTCGATGGTCGTCGAGGCGGGGATCCGCCGGTTGTTTCGCAGTTCCGCTGCCCGAGCGACGATTATGAACGGGCGCTGCCCTATTCAAATTACACCGGAAGCAATGGCCCGTTTTGTAACAATGGAGGTTGTGCCAATCAGGTTTTTCCATGTGCCCGTGATTGGGGAACCAATATTGATCACGGCAACCGGCAATGTGGTGCCGCCACGCCCTGTCGGCTACACGGCATGTTTAGTCGGCATGCTTGCTGGCAGGTGAAGCTTAAGGATGTGACCGACGGCACTTCCAAGACGATTTTTATCGGGGAAAAAAAGGTTCGGGCAGAATACCACCTGTGGAAAATTGGCAGGCATCCTACGGTTGGATACTGGATGGCTGGCAACGGAGGGAACGCACACGCCAACTCCCTGGTGCCCATCAATTATCCGATTGACTTGGACTCCCCCAATTGTTCGACAGGAAAACAGTTTGATTCGGCCAATGAGAATACGTCGATGGGATTCAGTTCTTTTCATGCTGGGGGTGCCAATTTTGGGATGGTCGATGGTTCGGTGCATTTTCTGCCGGAATCGATCGATCAGGAGACGTTTATCTGGCTTTCGCACAAGAGTGATGACATGGTGATGCAAGAAGTCTTTTAAAACCAATAGGTCCGGACAGACCCCAGGCAAAATGTCCCGTTGATGAAAGTACGGCGAGCAATAAGACAAAATCGAGGTTGTAAGGTAGACTGTTAGAAGGGAAAGTAGGCGTAGAAAGAGGTGCTGGAGAAAAGAAGAAAGAGGTGAAACCTCCGCCAGCAGAGGAAGTGCCGCGAGGTTCTTTGAAATGGTAGATTTTGGTGGGCGTGCCGTGAGGGCGGTTTTTTCAGTCTGCAGCTTGGTTGTGGACACCAGGTTTCTGACAATGCAACAGAGGTTTTCTGAGAAGGTAGCTGACTTTGGTGAATAATCGACAAGATTCCAAACGGTTGAGGGAGCCGGGCATGTTAACTCGGAAGGGGCCGTTTGTCCGTGAGGCCAAACCTGCTTTTACCCTGGTGGAACTGTTGGTGGTGATTGCCATCATCGGCATTTTAATTGCGCTCTTGTTGCCGGCGGTGCAAAGTGCCCGAGAGGCAGGCCGCCGCATCCAGTGCACCAACCATCTCAAGCAGTGGGGCCTTGCGCTGCTGAATTTTCATGACAACTTCGGCCAATTCCCGCCAGGGGGCGAGAATGGATGGACCAACAAGGAATTGTTGGCTGAGAACTGGGGGAAATGGAAATATTCCCAGCAGGTCGGTTGGTCTGATAATCGGGGAACCTGGATACTCAAGGTGCTGCGTTACACGGGAGAAGGGCCCGTGTGGGATGACTATGCCCAGTTTGCAGATACCAAGATTGGCCCTGTCCAGCGTTGGCGCCTGTTTCGTCCGGGCGGGATCCCGGTTCTGCCCACTGGCCGTTGCCCGAGTGACGGTTTTAAATTGACCGAACCTTATTTCAATTACAGCGGGATTATGGGGCCCAGTTGCGCGTCCGGTGGTTGTGGCTTTGATCCCCATACGAAGTATTGTTCAGGGTCGAGTCGAGATACACTCGGTTGGGGTTACAAACGTACTGAGTGGGATCACGAAATCTACCGATGCTCAAAGCACCCGAGGCACCCATTGAGCGCCTACCCGTTCTGGCCCCTCCACGGGATGTTTAGCCGGGTGGGATGTGCAGTGGTCACCATGAAGGATGTGACCGACGGCACCAGCAAGACTTTGATGGTTGGGGAAAAGCTGCCCAGCCATGAAGGCCACTCGCGTGATGTGGCATCGCATCCTTCCATTGGCTGGTGGGCGGGTGTGAACGGAGGCACTTCGCATATTTCGACAATCGTGCCTGTGAATTATCCCACGCAAAATATTTCAGGCACCAGTTGTAGCAAAGATCCACAGCATCACCCGTGGAATTTCAACATTTCTACCGGCCTCCGCTCGATGCATCCAGGGGGGGTCAACGTGGTTCTGGTCGACGGGTCGGTGCACTTTTTGCAGGAAAACATTGATCACCGTACGCTTAACCTGTTGGGGCACAAATCCGATGGAATGGAAATTTTGGAAGGTGTGTTCTAAAGCAAATTTTTCTGTCTGCCGGGCCGGCTTGGCTGCCGGCCAAGGCAATCCGTTTTTAAGGCCTGCCGTGATGGCAGCTGCCTGGTGGGTGTCGTTGGTTTTGTTCGGTTCGCTGGTGGGCTGTGGCAATGGGTTGGTCCAGATTCGCGGACGGGTGGAACTCGATGGCAAGCCGCTTGAGGGGGCGACGGTGACCTTCACCCAGACCAATGGTTTGGGACGTCCGATCAGTGGATATTCTGATAAACGCGGTAATTTTAGGTTAACTACTTTTGAGCCCAACGATGGTGTAAAGCCGGGCGACTACAAGGTGTCGATTGCGAAGATCACGACAGCCGAAGGTTTGCAGGTTGAGTCCGATAACCCGGATGACGTGTTGGCAAAAGCTTTTCACGCCACGAATCCCACCGATCCCTACTTCGCCAATGTCAAGCGTCTGACCCCTGAAGTCTACGATAATCCGAACACAACCCCCTTTGTTTGCAAAGTGCCCCCGGAGCAGCAACCGGTGGTTTTTAACCTGGACTCCCAGGTGGCGGGCGCCGCCGGGGAGGTATCGCCTGGGGAAACGTCCAGCCCGCAGTAAATAACAGTCCCCTGGCCATGGGGGATTTGAGTCGACCTGGGCCGGGCAGCGGCCAATAATAGATTGGTGGGCGATATTTGGTGGGCGACATTTAAAGAGGCGGTCTGTCGTTCGGGTCAGTTTTGGCGACTCGCGGTGTGTTTTAGGACTCGTCAATTATCACGCGGTTGTTTTTAAAGAATACGGATCTTCGATGTTTGGTTCGGCTTGCGACCAACGGCGTGTTTCATGGCTTGTGCTTGCGTGTGGCGTGCTCACGCTAGGTGCTTGCGGTCGCTCGCCGGAAGCGGACCGGCCGGCAGCGAAGCTTACTGCCAGTTCAGCAAAGCCTTCCGGTGACCAGCCTTCCGGTGACCAGCCTTCCAGTGACCAGGCTTCCGGTGACCAGACATCTCAGGTATCGAGTAATTTTCCTGCGGCGGCTGGCGATTTGCCGGTGGCGGCTGGCGATTTTCCTGCCGGGCATCGACGTATGGTCGATTTGCTCGATGGGCTCGCATCGACTACGGCGACCGAGCATCCCTGGTTGGAGACCGCCACCGCAGAAAAGTTGGAACGTCAACTGATCGACTTGCCGGACGGGACAAGCCTTTTTCATCGCTGCCAACTGCTGTTTCAGTCGGGCACCGCAGAAGTCCGGATTGGAAATGTGGAAAAAGCGATCAAGCGTTTGACCGCCGCGCTGGAATTGTTTCCTGCGTCCCAGCAGAAATCGAAGGCTGCCAATAACCTGCGTTTTGAGTTGGCCGTGGCCTATTTGCGTTATGGTGAGACCCAGAATTGCTGTCTGCGAAATGCGCCCGAAAGCTGCATTGTGCCGATTCGTGGGGCAGGACTTCATACCCGGCCGGAAGGGTCGCGGGGCGCCATTCGCTATTTGCAGCAGGTGCTGACCAATACGCCCAAGAACGACTACCGGTTTTACGAGGCGCGGTGGCTATTGAACCTGGCCTACATGACCCTTGGAGAATATCCCGATGGTGTTCCGCCGGAGTACCTGCTGGCCGAATCTACTTTTGAGTCTGAAGTTGATTTTCCTCAATTTGCGAACGTTGCCCCTGGTTTGGGCCTTAATACCTTCAATCTCTCTGGAGGAGTTGTTATCGATGATTTTGATAACGATCACGACCTGGACGTGATGGCTTCGACATGGGATCCGGAGGGGCAGGTTCGCTATTTTCGAAACAACCAGGATGGTACGTTTCTGGAGGTAACAGAGTCTGCGGGATTAACCGGGTTGACCGGTGGTCTGAACATGTTGCAGGCCGATTATGACAACGATGGTTTTCTCGATTTTCTGATCTTGCGAGGTGCCTGGCTGGCCAGGCAAGGCCGCCAGCCGAATTCTTTGGTGCGAAACAATGGAGATGGAACCTTCACTGATGTGACGTTTGAGGCTGGCCTGGGAGAGGTTCACTATCCAACCCAAACTGCTGATTGGGCTGACTACGACAACGATGGAGATCTTGATTTATATATTGGTAATGAAACTGGGGCAGAGTTGACCTCGCCGTGCCAGCTGTTTCGGAACAACGGGAATGGGACTTTTACCGACGTGGGACCGCAGGCGGGTGTGACCAACCTGGGATATACCAAGGGTG
>JAKVCB010000010.1 GCA_022448345.1 Pirellulales bacterium | reverse complement strand
ATTATAGGTGGCCCTTGAAACAAGGGTCAAGGTGCGTTGCCTACGACACCACAGTTCGCAATTAACCACAGGCCAAAGACTTACGTCGATGCTAGCGGTCCAGGAAATCGCTCCAATCTTGCCGATCGACAACCGTCCAGCGAGAAGAGCCTCGTCGGCCGACGGAAATTTGCGTGATGGTTTGGTTTTGACGGTCACAAACCATCAATAGTTTCCGTACCATTCCGCTTGCCTGCACAATGCTTACGCGTCTGGTCTGGGAAAGTTGCCACCATCTCCAGCGGGCCAGCGCCGGGTATTTTTGTAGTACGACGGCTATTGTCGGATCGGCATTCGAGACAGGCCCCAAACTACGACAAGCCGCACACACTTCCTTTTGCAAGACAGGTAGACTGACTTCCTCTCCACACCGCCTACAAGTGGAAAAATACTCGCTGAGGACGGGTTGATCAGAGACCGGACAAGGTTTGACAAACTCAGCCAAGACGTTCTCTCCCGTGGCATTACAGGTTACCAGGTCGGAGCGAAGCACATGGGCGCCCGACCTGTTACAACGGTCGATTTCGTCTGCTGCCACGATCGTGCCGTCATCAACTTGCCCCAGCTTGAATGTGTGGCTGTTCGTGACCGGACAGTGGTAAGGTGCTGCCTGCAGTGTCCGCGCCCACCCTTCAAAAGCATGCGCAACTGACTCGTTGCCGATCGTAAATTGCAGTTGTCCCAATACGTACTTGACCCAAATGATGGTCACGACCACCGGTTCTTCCACCCCATTCATCGGTACAATGTCGCCTGAATGATTTTCCACCGAAAGCCCAGCGTTAACCATGGCATCGAGTTGTGACGGGTGCAAACTCCGTTGTGTGACTGGCACCGGTTCCACCTGGTCCAATCCCAACTCCTCCACTATTTCACTCGGCACAGACGAACCATCCGTTGCGATATAAGCGTGGTTAACTTGAACACGCTCTGCGTTTTTTTCCAGGAATGTCAACCGCACAAATGGCTTGTCTTCCAATTGACAACCAACCAAATGGGCTGTTCCACCGTTCACTTCGTAGTGCGGAAAAATTTTTCCCGTAATCTCATGCACCGCCATTGGCTCACCTACAGGCCTGGCAAAGGCAGGTGACTCTCTCTTGCCAGATCGAGTTCGCAACCAATCAAGAGGACTCCCGGCATCGCACGTCACATCGACGAACCGCCTGCCGTCTGATGAAATAGTAGCCGTATCACACCCGCCAAACTGGTTGCGCGCAGATTCTGGCAAGATGATTTGAAGTTGATGGTCGATTTCACTCCATGGCAACTGGCTACAAGTCGCTAACCAGCCCACAAAATCAACCAACCGTTCCTCTCGGACTGCCGTCCGAGGTATCGACAACTGGGGAGACTTACTCGGCAAGTGGTGATCAATCATCCCGTCAACTCGAACTTGGAAGGTACCAGGATTTGCAACGACCATGAGACCCATGAACCATTCGATAGCGTGACAACATGCAAACCATGCCTGGACTGCTCTGGTGAAGATCGACATTTACGGTTGCTCCACAACCGTCAAATCAGCGGTGAGTTCGCTGATCCCCAAGACCTGATTCCGAAGAATAGTCACAACCGGAATTTGAAGTACGAGTCATTCAGGTCCACCGTCTTGTGGGTCACCTTCTTGCATTCATCGTCTTCCACCAACAGAGGTCCGACCTTACCCCAACAATCCGCATGTGTCGAAACATGGATTTTTGAACCATCTCGGTTCGAGGTAGTACAACTGCCGACAAAAAATGGGGCATCAGGTTGGCGACCGCGCCGCAGAGGTTGGTCCTGGCCTTTCTGACACTGGCGGAAAGCTCTCCCGCCAAAGCGTCTATGTATCGATTCTCGATCCAAGTGCCGCGATTACTGACAATTATCAAAGCTATCTGATCGAACTGGACAATGGCCTGGTCGAAACGGGCCTCCTGGTCAACCAAACCGACGAAAGTCTGACCATCAAATCTGCCCAAGGCATACTCAAATCGTTTGCCCTCACCGAGGTTGAGGCGATTGAACCATCGCCCGTCTCGTTGATGCCAGCGGACCTGCAAAAGTTGTTGACCGCGGATGAATTGATCGATGTTGTCGAGTATCTCACAACGCTTAAATCGGGATCGCAACCAGCAGCTGAACCCTCCCATTTGGAAACCGGGGTATCGGGTAACGAACCGTAACAACTGCGCGGAGAGATCTGGTCAGGCCCGCTTGACTGCCTGCGACCAAATAAAGCGGCATCCAGCTGTTGTCCGATCTTCAGCCAGATTCAACCTGGGTGTGACGGTTGGCTGCGATCTTGCGCCGAATTTCGTCTTTCAGATGCTCGATCACCGATCGCTTGTCGGTGTTGTCGAGAATACGAGTGACTATTTTCTTGGGGCCCTGCTCTCCCCAACTGGCACCGTGCTCGAAATAGTAACGGGCTGCCTGGCCGACAATGTACGACCCGTAACCAGCAGCAGCGCCTTGAGGCAATGCTGAGAGCAAGGTACTTCCGCCGAAAGTCATGCCTTTGAAGAACGATGACAGATAACTGACTGCTGCCTCGCCAATCATAACCCAGCCGGCAGCCTTCACAATGGAAGTCACCAACTGGCGGGCATTGGTCGTGGTGATCTGAATTCCGTAGACTTTACCGAGCGTGACAACCATGGCGACATCGACTGCACTCCCACCGAGCACATCGAGTACCGCACTCGGATTAAAAGCAACCGCCAGAGATTTCATCACGGCATAGCTCCACACGATGGTGGTCGCGCGGTCATTTCGCATACGGATCCGCAAGGCCCCCATGCGGTCGCTTTTGTCTGCGGCGTACATTGCGCCGTTGAGAGCGACGAGGGCTTTACCATCCTTTTCAAGCACTTCCAAAATGCGCTCCCGGAGCGCGTCGACATCGGGCTGTGGCTTGCGCCATTCACTCCGCGTTGTTCCGTCTGCGGATTCGATGACATACTCCAATTCGCGCGGGTCAGCCTTGGCTGTCACGACATTTTCAGGTTCCACAATTCCGGCAAGTCGGGGACCACGAAACAACTCTAACAAAGAATCGAGTTCCTTCTCGGAGTAGAGATCGGTCTTGTTGAGTACCAGTAGAATAGGTTTGTGGCTTGCCAGCAGTTCCTGGAGTGCCGAATACTCGCTTTCGTTAAGATCCGAATCTGTAACAAACAGCACCAGGTCCGCGCGCGCGGCAGCGGTGCGGGCCATTTCGGCCCGCTCGGCGCCCGCAACCTCGTTGAGACCGGGAGTATCGATCAACACGACCTGGGAATTGGCAAACCCAGGTACACAATAACCCGAACCATCCCAGGCCATTTGCCAAACATCCCTGGTCCAGCCACCCCGAACATGAACTTGGGCAACGGCGTTTCCTACAAGCGCATTGATGAGTGCTGACTTTCCGGTGCTAATTTCTCCAAAAACCACAATTTCGACCTGGCCTGACTGCAGTTTTGCAGCCATCTCCTGCAGTTGTTCGACATCTCTCTGGAGGAGTTGTCGCTCCTGCTCGTTGCATCCCTTGAACGCTTCAATGGCACGACGTACCGCAGCCAGGGAATCATCGTAGGTGTTGGCTTCTTGGGATGTTGTCGTTTGCATTGAGGATTCAACTAGTTTGCGTGTTTTTGGTCTTCTTGCCGAAGCTGCTGGCGGCCACGTTGCACCAGTTTCAGTAATTCTTCGGGGCGGGTGACTTCGGCCCATTTTTCACGGGCAACTTCCGCGAGTCCACCAGTGGGAGGCTGCATTCCTTCGCGGAAGTATGCCATGAACACACGTCCTATCCAGCGGGTAACCAGTGCCTGAACCATTCCCTGAACCAACCCGCCAGCAATCGTGCCAACTCCAGGAACGGTCTTCAGCAAGGCACCGATTCCAGCAGCAAGAGCGGGCGTGGCCGCGGAAACACCAACCATGGCCAACAGGTTTTTTCCAAGCTCAGCCAGGATGGTGACCACCGTATCCGCGTCGATCGATTGCTTATAGACGCCAGCAAGATCGAATACCATCTTTACCGTGACTGCGGTCCCTCCGGCAATATCAAGGATCGGGATCGGGTTCACAGCAGCGGCGCCACCGGCTGCCCACATGTACTTGCCGATCACTTTTTCAGCGCACTGGTCGAGCCTGTCGAGAACACGCTCTTTGGCTTCATCTACCAACCCGCGCGACTGCAGCAGCAGATTTGCCAACAACAGTTCCCGCCCATCCTGGGCCACAATGGCAAGCAAACGCTGTGCGAGGGGTTCAATGTCGGGAGGATCGTAATATGTTTCTTCTTGTTCATCACCTTGTGCCAGAACCCGCATCCGCTGACGAGCGACTGGTCGAGAGTGGATCGCAACCACATCTTCGCTGACAACAGCCGGGGAAACTTGTTCGACAATCTGGGCAAGGAGGTCTGCCTGTTGCTGTGGGTCATACCAGTCTGCCTTATTGAGACAGATGACAATCCGTTTTTCCATCGCGACAAGAATCTCGAGTAGTTCATGTTCATAGTCTTTCAGAGGACCATCGACCACGAACAACACAAGATCTGCATTACGGGCGACCGCAGCGGCAATGGTGGCGCGCGTTTCACCGCGCACCTCTGCCAATCCCGGGGTATCGGCCAGCACCACCTGATCTCCCGCTGGCCAGGGAATTTCACTCCGTGTGACCGTCGTACCGCCAATCACATCGGTGCGAAATGCCTCGCGTCCCGCCAGCGCATTCAGGACCGAAGACTTGCCGCACGATATAGTTCCAAAGGCAACAATTTCCAGTCTCTCGGTCTCTCGTTTTGCCTCTAACTCGGCTATGGCGTCCTCAATCTCAGCCCGAAACTCTGGGGAGATCACCGATGCCGCATAATTCTTTCCCTCAGTAAGATTCTCGAGTACCTCCTGGGATTGCTGCCTTCGGGACATCTCGCTGGGGCTTAATCCGCGCCGTTTTTCATGCCGCGTCCGGCGACGCGTGTTCTTCCACACGCGCAGGGCTAACCATCCCAACAATCCCAGCAGGATACCTCCTCCCAACATCACAGTCGCCAAATAGAGATACGCGGCAATTGGGCTATGCCCAACCGCATTGTTGTAGCCTTCGATCAGCCGTGGAGGGAGCGCGACCAGCCCATAACCAACGAAGGCTAGCAACACCAATAAAAAGAAACCGGAATGAGATCGGGCTCGGAACAAGGGCGGAGGGTCCGAAAGCAAGCTTGTGGGAAATGAGTCAACGCGGGATGTTACCCGCTGCAATATTATACGACGATATGCGGGTTAGGACTCTGGCCGCATTGACAGTGAACAGAAGCCGATGAGAATAGGCCTCGATAGGAGTCCCTTTTCAGTCCCACGGGGACCGGAAGCACTAACCACCACCCAAGCTGTCAAAACACCATGAAAGCCGCATATATCCATGAACCGGGGCCACCTGAAAACATCGTTGTCGGCGATTTGCCGACCCCCCAGCCAACCGGCAGCGAAGTTCTCGTCAAAATTACTGCTGCTGCAATCAATCCGATTGACACGTATTTGCGGTCTGGCGCGATTGCAATGGACCTTCCCTTTCCCTATGTGCCCGGCAGTGATCTGGCGGGTGTGGTGGAAGAGGTTGGACCAACAGCCTCCCGTTTTCATGTTGGCGACCGCGTGTGGGGTTCCAACCAGGGATTTTTCGGCCGGCAAGGTACGTGTGCAGAGTACGCCGCAGTTGACGAGTGTTGGCTCTATGCGACACCTGAGGACGTGACAGACGAAGTTGCGGCAGCGGGTGCCCTGGTCGGTATCACGGCACACATTGGGCTGTTCCGAAACGCCAGCCTGCAAGCTGGAGAAACCTTGTTTGTCAACGGCGGAACCGGCGGTGTCGGGTCCACCGTGTTACAAATGGGCAAAGCAATCGGCGCCCAGGTCATCACCACCGGCAGCACTGCCGAAAAGCTCAAAGCGTGCAAGGAAATAGGGGCCGACCTCGCAATCAACTATCAAACCGAGGAGATTGCCAGCCAGGTGATCGAGTTTGTTCCAGCAGGCGTGAATGTTTATTGGGACGTGACACGAAACCCCGACTTTGATTTGGCGGTGAACTGCCTCTCGGAACGGGGGCGGATGATTGTCATGGCTGGGCGCGAATCGAGACCAGAGTTCCCACTGGGACCATTTTACGTGAAGGAGTTGCAACTATCAGGGTTCGTAATGTTTAAAGCGACACCTGATGAACAACGCGTCTGTGCCGAAGACATCAACCGCTGGCTAGCCGAAGGGAAGTACAAGCCGAGGATTGACCGCGTGGTACCGCTGGACGAATCAGCCGCTGCCCATCGAGCGCAACAGGAGAGCACGGTCGACAACACACGCACACTGGCAGGAAAAATCGTAGTCCAGCCTTAAACAATCAATCTAACAGTTCTTGCACGCGAAACCGGCTGCGCTGTTTTTGCCAACCCCTGGCTGCCAGCACAAATCGAGAAGTGGCTTGGCCACAACGGAACCGCATCCCGGCCCGTCAACACCAGAGACAGCCTGGGTGGTCTCCCTCCGAATTCTCTTCGGGAACAGCAATTGCAACCATCGGCAAGCCTCCGCGCCAGCGGACTACCGATTCTGAAAGTTCGCCATTCACCCAATACTCTATTTCGTTGAAGAAACAACGGGAACAGACCCAACGGTCAGCGCGGTTTGTTGGGCAGGTATGGCTGGGGCAAAGCGGGATGGGGGTCTGAAGATGCAATGGCAACGACCGCCTGCTCAAATTCATGGGCTGTGATACTGAAGATCTCCGACTGGCTCGTGACAGGATCCTTGACCACGTGCAGGTAACATCCAACGTACGACTCTGTCACACGGGCCTTGGCATCGAGCGGGGCCACAATGAGCAATTGCAGGTTGAACTTTCGGAACAATTCCAACGCATACTCAGCATATTGATCGTCAACCTTGGAGAACATTTCATCAACCACCACAAAGTGAAAATGGTTGTTCACAGATTGATCAGGATCCAGGTCGTACTGATAAGCAATCGCAGCAACAAGGATGGTAAATGCCAGCTTTGCCTTTTCTCCACCCGATTGACCCGTACTATCTTCGTAATAGCTGCGTTCGTCACCGGTTTCACCATCGATTTCACGGGCAGCAAAATCGAACCAACGCCGCACATCGGTGACTTTGTTACGCCAATGTTCTTCCTCGCGGAGACGCGACACGAGTTTTTGGATTTCAACATACCTTGCTTCATCCTCTGACAAGGCGCCGCCAAATTTTCCCTCAAGGCAATTGCGAAGCGTTTGTCGAAAATCGGTGATCTCGCGATCCCGTACGACTTTTGCCTCCAGTTTCATATGGGTACCTGGGCGATACTCGAGTTGTCGGAGAGATTGATTGAGGGAATCGATTTTGCTCTCGATCTCTGTCTGTTCGGCGTTAAGTGCCCCATTAAGAATCCCGATTTCCTGAACCACCTTTTCATTGAGTCGATCCTTAAACCGCCGTTCATGGCGCGGAAGATCGTCTTCCCGAATCGACTGTAAGAGTCCGAGAAAGCTGTCGAGGTACGCAACATCAGCCGCCAGATCATGTCGTTCTTCCTGAAATTCTCGGAGAAACCGGTTCATCGATGCCAGCAACTGACGTCCCTTCGGCTCCAGCGACTTGCGGAGCTGATCGACCTCCCGTCGACGCGACTTCACAAAGGTTTGCTCTCGCTCAAGCAAATTGTCAGCCGTCAAAGGACGGTCTGCCAGAAATGCTTGGAGTTCTGAAAAGTGGGCAGCGTGCCGTGTCAAACTGCCATCTGTTTCCCATTCCGTAAGTTTTCGTTGGGCAATGGCAATGAGTTGCTCTGATTGTTCGATTTGACTTTCCAGCTTTCCTTCCTGTTTGATAGCCTGTTCACGCTGACTTTCCCGTTTTTTCTCTCGGGAGCGGGCCTCTTTTAGATGTTTTTTCAACAAGCGAACCGTGTCGTTTTCAGACTCAAGTTGCTTCTTCTCTTGGAAGAGTAGTTTAACCTGCTGAGCATCGGCAGCGTCGTCGATGTCGTCGAAACTGGGATATCTTAGTACTTCAACCAAGGCGGCCTGCTGGGTACGCAATCCATCTAACTTCCCGGCCAAATCGCGAATGGTAGCGGTGAGGTCCTGCACTTTTTTCTCCAAGCACTCGATTCCTTCGCTGAGATGGCGACGTTTATCCTGATTGTTCCACCCCAACACGAAGCGGCGAGGATCTGCTGCCTGCTGCCGATCGTCCTTTTCATGGCGCACGTTGCGGATCTTCACATGGCGTTGCCGGGTCAGGGCCAGTCCATCGGCAGCCTGAAACTCCTGGAGTGTGTCACAACACCGGTAGTCAAACCTCCGCTGCAACTCCGACCGCACCCAGGGAAGAATCGAATGCTCCGTTCGAAAATCGAGCTTGCCGATCAGGGAATATTCCGGGCTGGCCAGCGTCGATGGTTTTGGGACGCGCTGACCCACTCGTAAGTAAACAAGTCGGCTGCCATACCCCCGCTCGTCAACAAGTTGTGTTTGCTCAATGTACTGGCTGACGCGGCGATAATGCTGGTGGGGAACGAGCAAGCTGAGCGCAAAGCTGCGCAGCACCATCTCCAGGGAGGCCTCCCACTGGCGCTGCTCTGGTTTGACTGCAATCAACTCCGCCACGAACGGGAGTTCCTTTTCGGACAACTGCAACTGCTCACAAAGACTTCGGCGCAACTCGGAGAGCGGCTCAGGAAGGTTACCTTGTCTGCTTTGCAATGCTTCGAGTTCACGTTGCTCGTCTCGCGCCTCGGTCAGCACGTGACCCCGCTGGACTACACGTCGATCGCGTTGCTGTTCAGTCGAAGTAATTTCCTGCTCGATTTTTTTGAGCCGGTCTGGCAACTCGGCATGCACCTCTAAGAACGCTTCCCGATCAACTGTCGCCACGGACAATCCAGCCATGCTGATTGCTTCGTGATAACGCTGGCTGGCCGCGCGCCGCCGGTCAATAATGGCCTCATATTTCTCGATAAGTAGTGGAATCTGTCGCAACCGCTCACCTCCAGCCAGTTCCATTTCATTGGTAAGCCGGCGAACTTCTTCTCTGGCCGAGGTGATTTGATCTCCGAGAGTTTGCTTGTCTGCCTGGATCTGCTGCAAATCCTCCTTCCAGGCACCGCATTGCGGCACAAACAGGTCCACCGCCTGGGCACGAAAATAAGCTTCGGCTGCATCAAGCATCTGCTGATTGAGGGCGAGTTCGCTGGCATGTGTCTGGTAATCGCTGCCCAACGTAGCAATCGGTTCCAACAGCTGGAATTGCCGGCGGACTCGCACCAGGCTTTGATGAGCCTGACTCAACTGCGCGAAGTGGTTCAGCAAGGACTCAACCTTTTCATTCCAGGGCTGCGCTTCGAGCATGTGTTGGCGTATGAATTTCGTAAGGCTTTGGATGTCCTTGACAGCAATCGTCTGATTAAACATGTCCATTGCCTTCGGTTTGACATGCGTTGCGTCACGAAACCACTGGGCATATTCCTTGTAGCGGGCCGTGGTGCGAAATCCACGTTGTTGGAGTTGCTGAGGAATCTTCCCGTTGCGCACCAAGCCCGCACAGTCTGCGGTGATCGATTTTTCCCCAAGGCCAAAGCAGTAGACTTTGTCGACAGCTCCAGTCGTATTGAGAGAAAGCACTTGGGCAATCGTGAACGCATCGTTGGTGACCTCATCCCGAAAACAGGCCAACAGTACGGAATAGTGGGAATTATCCGGCCTCATATACTGGATATCCGCCCGATGGTCCTGAGCACGACTGCGGCGATCGAAAGCACCCTTCACGTAACTTCGCTCGTTGCGCTCTTGCTTGGCGGCACCAGCAGCCACGTTGTAATTGCGGATTACCGGCTTGACGAGCAAGGTAAGCAGGGCATCGACTAACGTCGATTTCCCAGTGCCATTTTGGCCAATTAAGAGGGCCGTTTTCCCGTTCGGTCGAACCGTGTAAACCTGACCGGAGGTACTGTCAAACGTACCCCAGTTCTTGACCTCCAGCTTGTGTAGCCGGAAGCCACTGCGGTTGAGGGGTTCATCCAGGTAAAGGTCATCAGTCATGATTTTGGGACGGCGAATTGGTCGGGTTGCCCTGTGTAGCGGCCAAAAGTTTCAGCTTTAAAGTTTCAAGTTCTGCAGCTGGCAGGCGAGCTTTAAGAATCCGTCGTACTTCCCAGGTTTCGGGCTCATCGCCAAACTTACGGACAAGCTTTAAATCTTCCAGTTTACGGAGTGCGCTCCGCAGTTCTTTTTGTTTTTGGACTTCGTCCTGATCAATGGGGAAAAAATTTTTCCAGTCCGCCAGAAGTTTTGTGGTTTCCACCAGACATCGCTCGTTGTCAACTTCTTCTTCTTCAAATTGGCGAAGCAGGTCACGAAGCAATACGCAAAGCAGTGTCGCACCATAGTTCATCGGTACCCGGCGAAAGAGCTTTGGCAACGCAGCCTGCCCCGCGGGATACTCGTCCTCCTCAAACTGTCGCAAGAACGCAAATCCTTCCGACTCATCCACGATCAACAAGAGCCCGAGTTGGCTAAAATAGGACTGCAGCGGTGACTTCGATCCCAACACCAAGTTCCACACTTTTTCCTCTTCGGCATACACGACGCCTTGAAGCAGGCGGACCGCAGCCAGACTCCAGGGATACATCTCTGGGGATGTGTCACGATAATCTGTCACGTCAACGACTCCTCTCTGACCCGAAATGTGACACGCGGAATGGTCAGGGTCACTGGCGGCTGTCCAACCTGGCTGGGTGGGAGGACAAGTTTCTCCACTGCTTCGTGTTCAATTTGGTGACCGTCATCGTTTGCAATCTGCAAGTAACCCAACACCTCAATTGCTCCCAGTGGTGGGTAAATTTCCAGGAGGTCTGCTAACGTCGCTGGTCCCTGCTCGCGGACAAGCTGACTGACATGATTGCGCATTTTCCGCCAGTCGAGTCGCTGCATTTCGGCCAGCATGCGAAACGCTTCAAGCCGCCTGTCGTCGTCCATGACATGCTCGTTCAAATCGACCTGAGCAAACTCCACTGGCGGACTCCAGAACGTACGTGACCAAGGCGTATTCAGGTTGGCGCGTGTTTCTAATTCCAAAAAACTTCCCTCTTTAGGAGGGTTGGCGGAAAGTGACACCGCCAGACTCCGAATGTTTTGCAACAGTTCGGACACCCGTTGCCGCTCAGGGGTCGTGCGCACGTCAAGCAAGCGCCGCAGGGTCGCAGAAAGTCGCTGGTTGGTGCGCATCACCTGCTCAGCTTCCGCCAGTAGCAGCGGTACCATCCTCCGTACCACCTGCAATCCTTCGGTCTGGTCAGACAGTTCGCCAATCTGCCCCAGAGCTTGAATTACCTGGCGAAGTTTTGTCTGTTCGTTGGGAGAGAGAATAAAGCGAACAAACTCGTAAAAACTGACTCCCTGGTCTTCTTTCTTGAGAATGTCTTCGGCGTCGAGGGCAAATCCGAGAATTTCACCCCGCTTGTGACCACCGATAGTTTTACGTTGCTGAACTTGCCGGGCAATTTCTTTGAATTTCTCTTCGACCGCACGGAAATCTCCCTGTAACTGCTTTAACAAAGAGACAGCCGCGGAAAACTGTTCACGGATTTTCGCTGGCTGGTAACGGCCCACCGACTGATTGGCCAAGATTGAATCTATCTCGTCTTGCAGCCGCTTTTGTTCGCCCCGCAGATGTGCCAGCCTGGCTTGGGGATCGTCCGTTGTACCGACGACCAAATCATTGAGTGTCTCGATGACCAGGCGTAATCGTGACTCGGTACCGATGAAACCCCGATCTTGCTGCAAAGCGCGGTCAAGGAACTGGATCACTTCCTCGGTATGCCGCGTGAGCTGATAGACAGGTTCGATCTGCGTTGCGACAAGGGTACGGTGTAACCAGCGGGTTTCTCCCCGACACCAGTTCACGAGATAGGTGGACGCCTTATCTCGCATCACATTGGGGTCGGTTTCGTGCAGCTTCCCCTGATACGCAAGCAAGGCGGAATGAAGGTCGGCATATGGAATCGCTATGCGGCCATCCGCTTTGAATTGTTGAACCAGGAAGTCGACAATAAACGGAGCCTGAGCGGAGCGAAACAGGCGGATCGCTGGAGACGACTCAAAGTATTGGCACAGTTGATGAAGGGCCATAAATCCATGCTAACATGGGGAACACCACCGTTGGGAACTAACTGGTGAGGATGTTCAGAAACTGCCACGACGGCGGATAAGGGAATACAGGCGGGTATGATGCAAGTTCTTGCCAACCGGGTGGTTCGCACCGGCTGGCCCGGCCCCCAAGTCCAGGGTGAAAAATGGGGGTGAACAGAGTGAACTTAGACCAGTCCCCACCGTTTGCGGAGATACCATTCGACAGTCAGCAGTGCAACAAACAACAGCAAAAAAGGCCAAGTGTCCCAGTAGGTAATTTTGGCCAGCACTTCTTTCTTGACCACCGGCGGCTGACTGGCAAGATCAGCAAGTAAGGCGGGCAACTGTTCCGGCGCCAGTAGTGCACCACCTGTTTCGGAAGTTCGTCGGGAAAGTTGCGCCAATAGCTCCGGATCACTAGCAGGACGATCGAGTTCCAAGTCCTGTTGTGGAACCAAGAAACGGGCTTCCGCCGTGCCAAGTTGAACATCACCCTCCTGCGCCGCGACATGCACGACATAGTCACCTGGATCGAGTGTTTCGCGGAACGAAGCCGACCAGCCGGATCCTTTTTTCCTGGTTTTTAGTGGGAGGCGGCCTCCGTCGGGGGTTTCGACTTCGACGTCCATCCTGGCCGCACTGACAGGCATAAACTGCGGGTCATTTGCACCGCAAACCAGGTCGAGTCGGCTGCCGCGATTGACCCGTCTGGTCGCCAGCCGTATCCAGGCATGACTACCTGTCGGGCGATCCTTTCTGGCGAGCCACAAAATACATTGTCGCCAAAAGCGGCGGTGCTCTGCTCCAAAACCATGCATTGGCCACCGCCAAGTCGAATCGCCTGCAAACGCGAGACTGCGTCCTGCGCCAGATTGCCCCGCTATCAGGAGGGGATACTGGTTTTCATCGTCACTTTCGGCAAGGACCAGAGCATTGGGTTTGAGCCGTCGGCGATCAAACAGATTTAACCCGTCCAGGGGAGGCAGATCGTCCCAGGCGTCATCATTCGAGGTTGCCCCCTCGGAAGGAGTGGCAAGTTGCATGATGGGGTGCCGCTGCCCTAATGGATTCGTAGGTCGTATTTTTGTAGGAAAGGTGACATGGACATCCTGGCGGAGCGACTCATTAAAATTTTGCCGCTCGGCAAATCCGATTTCAATAGGCAAGACGTCAGCCAATGGCAAACCACGGTATCCGCCGGGACCAAAGCTGTGAAACCCACCCAGCACCATGAGTCCTGTGCCACGTTCAACCAGATCAGTAATCGCCTGCCAGCTTTCCTGATTCAGGGCAAGTTGATCAACATCATCCAGCACAATGACGTCCAGTTTCCCCGCATTCAGTGCTTCCCGAATATCTTGTTCTGGATGGCGGTAATTGAAGAACCTGCGCTCGAGGACAATATCTGGCGATTCGGCAATTGCGGCCCGCACAAACCGCTGTTCCAAGCCCGGCGATCCACCAATCCGCGTGGCTCCCACCAGGTACAACACGTTAATCCCGCCTTCGCGAACAGAGACAAAGGTCCCTGCCTGATTGTTGGAGGTAACCAATTCTCCTTCTTGGGGATCAACGCGGACAGTGATTTTATGTTCTCCGGGTACAGGCGGTACATACTGCAGCTCGACCGGTATTGGTTCACCGGCCAGGCCCACAGAAAGCTGCTTGGTATCAACCACTTCCATGTCCCCTGTGTCGTTTTCCCAAAGCAATTGTGCTTGCACAAACTGATTGGCAAAACCGCGGGCAACTACATTGGCACGAACCACCGTTGGTGCCAACGCGAAGATCGTGTCGCTCACGACAAGATCCTCGACCCGAAGATCCGCTCGACTGCTTCCTCCAGACTTACCGAAAGCAAATGTATAGAGTGGAATCCCCTCGGCTGCTAACCGTCTGGCTGCCAACTGGGGGGCGAGGTCCCGAGGTGGCAAGGCGCGGTGGGCACCGTCGCTCAAGAGGAGGACCCCAAGCACTCGGGAAGAGGCTTCCCGCTGAAGCACGTCTTCCAGAGCTGAACCAAGGGCTGTCTGCATTCCATTCGGAGTGGCAGGCAGCCGCAACCCTTCGTCAGTCATATCTGCCGGGCGGGTGGTTTCGGAAAACGTGTACGCTTTGAAATCGATTTTCTGGGTGAGCTTTATCAAATCAGGAGTGGCATCGTCCAGGAGCGTTTTTGCCGCCAGGTAACGGGAAGCATCGGCAATCGAATCGGCTACCTGCATGCTGCGGGAATCATCGACCAGTACCACCAGCGACGACTTCTGAGGGCGGAGTTCGCTGTAAATCCAAGTGGGGCGCAACATGACCAACAGAGTCATCAACACCACCAGCAATCGCAACACGACAAGCGTTGTAATTTGCGTCGGCTTTAAACGTACGTGCCTGGGTTGGATAAAGACCATGCCTATCAACACAACCACAGCCAGCATGACCAGCCACGGGTTGACGATGGGATGGATAGAGAGATTTTGCATATTGCGAATCTGCTGTTCAACAGCCGACATGTCCATTGGGGGCACAGCGACCTTCACCAGAGCATTGCAGCGTCAGTGTGTGAGGGAATAAAAGTCTCTTAGTTCTGTCCGAAATCACTTCGATAAAACCGGTTGGCGAGCAAGTGCTCCGCTGCGAGGACGAGGATAACAGCGCCGATAAGCCACGGAAACAACTCCCGACCCAGGCGACCAAGACCTACCCTGATCTCAATTTCATCTGTTGTTCGAGCAAATTGGACACGATCTTTTCCCAATGCTTGCTCGATTTCTGCAAAGGGAATGCGATGTACTTCACTAATTTCGCTAGCCGCATTCACACTGAACCCACGGTCAAGTACGGCCTGCTTGCCTCCCGCCTGCAACCGGTAGTTACCCAGTTCGGAGGTGGTCGTGATCAAGGCATCATTCGACGTCAGGGCCAATGACTGTCGCAGGGACTCCCCCGTTGGCAAACGCAGGACACAATTATAGGCCGGCTGAGGTTCTGCCAGATGCATCACCACATTTTGCCCAGCCTGATAGTTGAGCAAGTCGTCGTGGGCTCCACTCAAATAATCGGCCATTCCCCCTATCAAAACAATAAATGGCCAAGGGTCGGGACCGGTGGGCAAGAGGTTCCATGGGTCACGATAGGCCACGTCGGAAATAGGGGTTGTCATGGTGAGTACTCGACCTTTGCCAACCTTGCGTTCAACCACTGCGGGGTCACCATTGGCAAATCTACAAATGACGTGTGCATCGTCGGCAAGCTTGCCAAACTCCCAGTACTTGAACACGGGAAACAGCGACCAGGGGATCGATTGTGTGTAATCGGCCAGGGGATTTAAGACTGGGTGATCGAACGACACTGGCCGAAGAAAGGTTTCATTCCGCGACGTCCAACGGAGCGACCCGGCAAGAAGTTGTGGAGGCACCAATTCGGCCAGTCGATCGCGCCGCGTGTTGCGGCCCAGGAATAGACCCAAGCCTCCCCCCTGCTGAACAAAGTCGGCCAGAGATTCCCAGACGCCAGAATTTAATTCTTTTGGGTCAAGCAAACAAATAGCCTCGTAGTTTTCCATGGGAAACTCTTTAAGATTTTCCACCAGCTGAACATCGCATTCAAATCGAAGTGAGAGGTCCTGCGGCGCCAACGCTTCGCGGAGAAAAACAGCACTTTCGGGATTTTCTGCGGCAATAAGAACTTTGCGTGGGGCTCGAACCTCGACCGTAAAATACCGCATGTTGTCAATCGTAAGCGGATCGTTGCCGTCAATCCGGACATAGCCTTGATGCGTTCCCAACGGGAGATCGTCCAGGGAAAAATGAACCGCCTGATCGGAACTGCCTGCAAGTTCAACGAGTTTTTCTCCTCGTTTTTGATCTTCTTTTTTTGCGTGGTTCTCCAGGTAGAGAGCAACCCGTCGGGGAGACTGAGCTGATATGGCTACCTGAGGTAGTGTAGGGACGAGTCGGGCCTCAATGTCAAGCGACGTTCCTTCAGTGAGGAGGTCGTCGCTCAATTGCAGTTGTCCGATACCAATATTGGTTGGCTCCTCAGCCCCGACGTCAATGATGTAGACGGAGACCTCTGGAAGTCGTTCCAATTGCTGTGCAAATGCATCCAGCGCCTTGGGTTTCCAGTCGACTTGAGCCATATCGGTCACTACGAAGACTTCCCCTCGGTAGTCTTCCTTTTTTTGTTCCAGCAAATCAAGTGCATCGGCAATCGCCCGGTCGAGCGGAACGGTGACTGTGCTGGTCGTTAATCGCGCCGTCTTAAGTTGGGCTGCGCCGCGATCGGCAGAAAATCCCTGGTAGCGATCACCAGGGGCAACAACTGCAACCGGGGTATCCACTGGCAACTCGCCCAGCAGCCAATCCACAATTTCCTGCGCCTGCTGCAGTCGGGTGCGATTCTTTTGCCGGTACTCCATCCGCGGAGAATTATTAATCACAACAGCCGCGGCAATGGGTGCATCCTGGCCACCTAACCGACCAGAACCCCGGATCGTCGGTCGCGCTAGTGCGAGGGCTAACAGCACAATAATCCCGCAACGCAACAGCAATAGCAACAGATGCCGCAGGCGCAACCGTGTTTGATTTGCCGCACGACGATTCTGCACAAAACGGAGTGCCGGGAAGATCAGTCTTTGTGGCCGGCGGCGCATCGCCAAGTGCAACACGATCGGCAAACCGACGAGCAAGGCACCGGCCAAGAGTGCGGGAGTCACGAATGTCATGAAATCGAAAGGAGCAAATCGCCGGGGGTAAACAATGCAGGATGAAAAGCACCGGGCTGATGATCATTATCCACGAGAACGCCTGCTAATCAGGTACTCCGTCAAGGCACGATCGAAGGGCATACTGGTATCGAGCTGAACATAATCGATTCCGCTTTGAAAGCAGTCGCGGTGATAGGACTCGCAAAACGATTCGATCTCTTTTAAGTAGTCGCGGCGAAAACTATCAGCGTCGACTTCCAAGCGGGTATGTGATTCAGGTTCCTCTAAATCGACCAGTCCGGTAAACGGAAAGTGAACCTCGGCTTCATCAAGAATGTGAAACAAAATTACGTCATTTCCGCCATGGCGAAGGCGACGTAAAGCCGCAAGGACAGCTTCCGGATCCGCTAACAGATCGCTGAAGACCATCACCAGACTGGCCTGCTTGAGCATTGCGGCCAGTTGACCCAGGCTGCGGGCAATATCGGTTTTCCCCTGCGGCTGAAGATTTGCCAACATAGAGAGAATGTTGCCGATCTGCTGTCGTTTCGACTTGGGCCGCAAACAATTCTTGATTTGCTCGTCGAAAGTGATCAGGCCCACGGGATCATTCTGATGAACCATCAAATAGCACAGCGCTGCTGCCAGACATATCGCATAGTCAAACTTGGTCAGTTGCTGCCGATAGGTGTAGCCCATCGACTCGCTCAAATCCATTGCCAGATAACCGGTGATATTGGTCTCGGCTTCAAACTTCTTGATGTAGTACTTGTCGGTTTTTGCGAAAATGAGCCAATCGATGTCTTGTGGGTCGTCGCCCGGCGTGTACTTGCGATGTTCACTAAACTCAACCGAAAATCCCTGAAAGGGGCTGGCATGCAATCCCTGTAAAAACCCTTTTACGATGAATTGAGCGCGAAGATCGAGCCGGGAAATCTGACGAATCACTTCAGGTTTGAGATATTTTTCGACCGTCGACATGGAATCGGCTCAGCCTTTCGAATCGCAACACTCCAATCAAGTTCGCCGCTGGTGATTGAAGGCAACAGACAAGTGGCAGTTTGGCTCCTTGGTTTGCGATGTTGCGGCTGCCTCGAACACCGCATTCGAAAAATCAGGACTGCACGGCGAATCGGCAGGTAGCCTGTCTCGGCCCGGCATTCCAGTTGTTCATTCAGGGTGTCATTTTGCGAACTTGGGGATATCCGGAATAGGAATTTCTTCGACCAGCCGGTCTATCACATCTTCGGTCGTCAACCCCTCAGCTTGTGCCTGGAAGTTCGTACTCACACGATGTCGCAATACAGGGATGGTCACTTTCTGAATATCTTCAATTGCAACACTGAACCGGCCGTCCATGGCAGCCAGTGCTTTACCCCCATGAATCAAAAACTGTCCAGCGCGGGGCCCAGCTCCCCACTCAACAAGTTCTCCGATAAACGGTGGTGCCGACTCATCCTTCGGTCGTGTGGCGCGGACCAGCGCAGCAACATATTTGATGATGTACTCACTAACGGCAACTGACGAAACAAGTTTCTGCAAATTAAGAATTGCTTTTGCCGAGAGG
Organism: Pirellulales bacterium; assembly: GCA_022448345.1. Taxonomy (GTDB): domain Bacteria; phylum Planctomycetota; class Planctomycetia; order Pirellulales; family Lacipirellulaceae; genus JAKVCB01. The sequence goes on along the minus strand of JAKVCB010000010.1, from coordinate 35,222 downwards.
ACTTGTGAAACCTCTGGCTGTTCGTGTCGCGTGGTAGCTGCCAGGATTTTCTCTTCTTCGTCACGCGTTGGGTAATCGACCTTAATGTTAAACATAAAGCGGTCGAGTTGTGCCTCTGGAAGCGGGTAAGTCCCCTCTTGCTCGATGGGGTTCTGGGTGGCAATCGCAAAAAACGGATTGGGGAGTGTGTAGGTCGTTTGACCAACGGTCACCTCCCGCTCTTGCATGGCTTGCAGCAGGGATGCTTGAGTCTTCGGCGGCGTACGGTTGATTTCGTCGGCAAGCAAAATATTGGTGAAGATGGGGCCTTCAACAAAGCGGAACGATCGGCGTCCCTGCTCATCTTCCTCCAGGACATTGGTTCCAGTGATATCGGAGGGCATCAGGTCAGGCGTAAACTGGATCCGCTTGAACTCCAAATCAAGGATCTGAGAAAGCGTGCTAACCATGAGTGTTTTGGCAAGGCCGGGTACACCTTCAAGCAGACAGTGACCACGTGTAAAGATGGCCGCAAAAATTTGCTCGATAACTGCGTCCTGCCCAATAATCACTTTTTGCAACTCCGCTTGCATCAGTCGGCGATGCTGGCGAAATTCCTGCAGGACTTCTCCCAAATTGCGCGTCTTTGTGGACAAAAAAGGAATCCTCTCCTGAATGAACGTTAGGGCCACTGGGCCGCGAATTTTGACAAAGTGACCGATACCTCAAGACAAATGGTCCGCGATACGATCGGGACCGCTACGGTGCACGCCATTCTATCGTTGGCAAGCAACGGCGACAATCAAATCGACCGATCAGAGTTGCCGCTCCAACTCTTGAACTCTAAACTATTTACGGTGGGGAGGAAGTTTTTGTAGGGGAGTCTTGACCAATGACACTTGCGACGCGGCTCAGCCTGGTGGTAGGTGTAGCGATTGTGTCACTTGTGTCGTTTGGCCAGGCACAACAGCCCGCTCAAGCTGAGCAGCCCGTCGACGCCAAACAGGTACGGGAGGCTATTGATCGGGGAATTGCCTACCTTCGTCGGGAGCAATTGCCACGTGGCAATTGGAATGATCTGGACGCTTATCCAGGAGGCGTTACGGCACTCTGCACGCTGGCACTCTTGCATTCAGGAGTCGCAGCCGATGACCCGACCGTGAGCAAAGCACTCGAATTTCTCCGTACCACGAAGCCCAAAAAAACCTACACCGTGGCACTCCAAACGATGGTACTCTGCGCCGCAACTCCTCAAAAGGACTTGCTCACCATCCAAACCAACGTCCGTTGGCTGGAGGAAAACCAGGTACGGGAAAGTGATCGGACCGGTGCCTGGTCGTATCCCAGCCCAAGTGGTGCGGGCGGCGACAACAGCAATGCCCAGTTCGCGGTACTGGCACTCTACGAGGCTCAACGTGTGGGTGTGAAAGTAAATCCCCAAACCTGGAAACGAGCGTATACCTACTGGAAGGCAGCGCAAAATGGAGACGGATCGTGGGGGTACGTTCCAGGCGATGCAGGATCAGGGAGCATGACCTGCGCCGGAATCGGCGGTCTGGCAACCTGCTCGGTCGCGATCAGCGAAGGAGATGCCCAGGTCAAAAATGGCCGCATCCTTTGCTGCCAACAAAGGTCGCGAGACGACGCGCTTGAGCAGGGACTCGACTGGCTGGGTCGTAATTTTTCAGTAACCCACAACCCACGGTTACCCGGCAGCGGACATCCTTGCCTTTACTACTACCTGTATGGATTGGAACGTGCCGGTCGACTGACAGCACGTCGCTTCATTGGCGACCATGACTGGTATCGCGAAGGGGCCGAGTTCCTCATCCATGAACAAGACCCCTTATCCCATTACTGGATTGGGGCCTGGCACGGCGAACGGAATCCTCACATCAGCACTAGTTTTGCCTTGCTGTTTTTGGCAAAAGGTCGGCGGCCCGTCGTCCTGGCCAAACTTCGATATGGAAACGGGGAGGACTGGAATCAGCACCAAAATGACGCGGCAAACCTGACCGGTTACACCGAGCAGAAGTGGGATCTCGACCTCACCTGGCAGATTTTCAATCCTGCGTCCGCTTCAGTCGAAGATCTGTTGCAAGCTCCCGTGCTCTACATCAGCGGCAATCGCGCACTGGACCTGCTCCCCCATGCACAAAAATTGCGCGACTATGTCGACCGGGGAGGCTTCATGTTTGCCGAAAACTGTTGCAGTGACGACAACGGATTCCAACAAGCGTTTCGCGCACTGGTTAGCGCCATGTTTCCTGAACCAGAGTATGCTCTGCAACAACTCCCGCCCGGTCATCCGTTGTGGCGAATGGAAGAGCTTGTGCGCGCCAACTCTCCTTACGTCGGTCGCTTGTGGGGTGTCGAATATGGTTGTCGTACATCCGTCGTTTACTCAGAAATTGACTTGTCGTGTTACTGGGAGTTGGCCCGCCCAGGGCGCTGGCATGACTACCCGGAACCGGTGGTCGAACGGATTCGGGATGGGCTCGCCGTGGGTATCAATGCTTTGACATACGCAACCGGACGTGAGCCAAAAGGAAAAGAACACACTTTTACCTTGCCACTTGTCGACACAGGTGTCGATGGTTTCAGCGATCGCGGTACCATTCAAATCGCCAAACTGCAGCATGGCGGCGGCTGCAATGACGCGCCCGGGGCACTTGTTAATTTATTGCAGGCAGCGGGCCAGGGAGACCTCAAGCTACGTATCCGTACCGACGCCCAACTGATCGGAATCACCAACGACAATCTGGCGAACTACCATCTCGTGTTCATGCATGGAAGACACAACTTCCGCATGACACCAGCCGAACGAGAATCGCTAGCAAGGTATCTGGAAAACGGAGGGACTCTGCTGGCCGACGCGATTTGCGCAAGCAAACCGTTTGCAACCGCCTTTCGTCGGGAGCTGCAGAAATCGCTGCCGAATTACCCCCTGAAAACGATTCCAACGGAGGACCCCATTTTTACCTCGACTTACGGCGGGTACGACGTGCGCAAAGTAGCGTTGCGGGACCCACTCCCCGTGGTGGAGGGTCAACCGATTACGACCCGAGTACGGGAAACGGCTCCGCAGCTGGAGGGAATCAAGATCGGTCATCGCTGGGCCGTGATTTTCTCTCCCTATGACATCAGCTGCGCGCTGGAAAATCATGAGTCGATCCAATGTCGCGGGTACAACCGCGAAGATGCTGCCCGACTGGGGCTCAACGTGTTGATGTATTCGTTGAATCAATAGCCCCACCTCCACTACCCCAAGCATCCCAAAATTGGCGAGAAGTCCAACCCAATTGCGCTACCAATCGTATCCGAGCGTGGTCAAAGTGGGCAAAATAATAGGCTTAATTTCCTCTAGCAAGTCTTCAGATAACTCCGTTTTCCATTTTGTTTGACAGTCCGGTCGTACCGATTCAACTCCCCGTTCAATGAACGCATCTCGATTTTCGATTCCGACAAAATCGCAAATCTTGCCCAACTGCCGGACTGGATCTTCGACAAGCTCTTCGTACTTGATGGTAATATGGCTCGCTTCAGGCAGGTCGCTTAATCGATCGCTCGCAACTAAAATCGAATTTGCCCATTGCAGTGCAATAATCTGAGCCGGTGAGCAGTTTTGCAACCAGTCTTTCCATCCTGGCGGCCGTACTCCCCAATAATCAAGTCGTTTGTTGGTTAGTTTTTGCCAGACCCAGTGAACTCGGTCGAAATAAGCTGGTAACTCTTTGATCGAAGATTCTCGAATGCGTTGCCGGATTCGGTTCCAATTTGCTCCCTTGGACTGGATTTCATCTGTTGAACGATAAACGGCTCGACCATCTCGAATCAGCAGGATGAATTTGCCCTCGGGAAAGACCTCGTAAATAAATGGGATTCTCAGACAATTGCTGGGTGTTTTTTCACAGAAACGACTTGCCCCTTGCAAATCGGTATACTTCGAAAACCGTGTGCGAATATGGCGTTTGATTTTTTCGGTGGCGTCTTCAGCGGTTAGCACGTCGTCAGGCTTGTGCCAGTTTTTATAAGTCCATACCTGGCGTGGTTCCACCCAGTAAGCGAACCCCGGAGCTTTGCCCAACAAGCTCCCCAACCACGTCGTACCTGACCGGTGAGTACCAATGAGAAATACAGGAGGATCTTTCAAGATTCAACGACTTTATCGAAATGACCGTTGCCGATCATACTTGTGGTTCCGTGCTGTTAATCTATCCAACAGCACCATTCAAGTTGGGATATCTCAAACAGAGCTAAAATATTTTCCTAGTCTTGCAAAGTAGCATTGCGGTACATCGCCAGGTAGTTTTCCACTGTTTTAGTTTCATCCAACCAATCATTTACAAAGGCAACACCCTGTTTAGAGCGAGTTTCCAGATCTTCTGGATCGGACAATAACCTTTGCGCTGCTTCGGCAATTCGAACGCCAGAGCGTTCACAAATGACAGCTCCACCTCGTTCCAACTCGAGATAAATATCTGTGCCGCAGGTGGTGATAATAGGTAATCCCGCAAACATCGCCTCGACAAGAACGATTCCAAAATTCTCCTGGTGACTGGGTAGTACAAAAATATCAGACTCAAGATAAAGAGCCGTTTTCAGGGGATCTCGAACCATACCCAGCCACAACACCTGCTCAGCCACTCCTAGTTCATCCGCCTGTCGTTTCAACGCATTGATATAGTTTTCCTCTCCTGGACCCGTCATCAATACTTGGACTATCAGGCCTTTTCGCTTCAACTCTGCTGCGGCATCCAGCAAATACTCAGGCCCTTTCTTTTTATGAAGGCGACTCAAGAAAAGCAGCTTTTTCTTATCCTTATCAATTTCAGGAAAGGCCTGGTAAACCATTTCTTTGTCGATGGATGCTGAGTCACTTGGAATAACAAACGGTACGACACAGGTCATGTTCTTGAAACCGTTGAAATTGCGCTCAATCTGTTGCATTTCGAATTCCGCCGTACAGTGAACCATCGCTGCTCGACTTAAAAATCTTCGGTTAATCAAGCGATTAAACATGGCTTTCTGGAACGCATTTTGTGTCAGCGACCAATCGTCCAACATTCCATGCGCACTCACAATGTAGGGAATGTTTTTTTTGCTCAAACGGTATCCCAAGCGGGCATTCCCCAAAGTCCACACCCCATGTAGATGCACGACATCATGACTTTTGGCTACCTCCCAGATCTCCCCGAGCTGCGAATTACTTAACCAGGATTGTATGCCGGGAGTAGAACTCAGAACGTGAACCCTGGGCAGATTAGGTGTGTCGTTACTCAACCACTCCTTGGGGAGATCTTTGTTCCTGCCCACGACCAGAGTGACGTCAACACCATTTGCCGCAAGTGCGCTGGTTACCTGAAAAACATATTGGACAACTCCACCACGATTAAAATCAAAGTTGTCAAGGTAATGTAAGATCTTCATGTTTCGTTGGGCTTGAGTAGGGTAGCCAAAGCGAGTTCATCAACTCGCGTTTCCTATTCGCAGTGGAAGAATTGCGAGAGATAACCACGCCGGGTTCCATCTCTTGGAACATCATTGATCGCACCCCCACAACAGCTTCACCGCCGACAGACGGACGGGTTTTTTAATCGGGTGGCGCGGCTTCATGCCTCGCCCTCAATGCGATCTGGATCCCACCCCGATCCTATCCCGTGTGTGATTGAAAAACCACAATTTCCCGGGGATCCTTGGAGGTGACGCCGACTGGGGAGACGGATATAACCGGACGGGGATTCTACTTTTGTCCAACTTTGAACGCAACCCACCTTTCTCTCCCACCGCTCTATCGCGTGGACTGCTGGTCGAACTTTGACCTGCCCTACAGACTTGACATTGAGAAGCCCATCTCCGAACGGCACATGCAATTTTCAACCATGTGGAAAACCTTTGATTGGACGTCCAGTTCGTCCAAAACTTTACGACCGCTAGTGAAAGATAGTGGCGCCTCGTAAACAGTCACCACCGCCTGTTCGAATGCCGGCAAAAGTCGCGGGCATGACCAACCGGGGAGTTGGGTCGGCTAGTTGGATAAGGTCCCAGTGACCTGGTTTTGTTTACAACCATCCGTCCAACTCACGAATGTGTCGCGCCCATCTTGAACCAGTTGCATGGCATGATATGCCGGTACCCACTGTAAACGAACGTCCCCGTCAAAATGGAGCAGAATTCGTACTCTGCCGTTACGGCACCCATGCAGACATCGGAAAGGTTAGGCCACCATAAAAAGACTGTGAGTCGGGTGGAGCCGACTTGAAATATCAGGTACCGCGGGAGTGGGATTTGGCTCCAGGCTGGTAAACCATAACCAGGGCACAAATCAATGCAAGAATTGCAATTGTAAAAGCAGGCGCATAAAAGAGTCGATGGCGTCGCTGGATCTGCAGGATCAGCGGTATATTTTGCGGCCGGTACTCGTCAAATCCGGTCTGCCGGAGAATTTCATAGTTGGTAATCCAGACTTGCCAGGCGTCCGAGGGTGTCATCACGGCAATTTGCTGATCCACAAATTGGGCCCGGTGAACGGGATCAAATTCTAAAGGTTGAGGAACCGTCCACCAAAAATAGCCACCTATTGCGGCGGCAAAAACACCGCAGATAATCAAAGCTGAAAAAATCCCCTGCCTCGCCGACCAGGCCTGGGATTGGTCGACGGCATCGCCAGGTGCGGGCGGCAAGTGCCTCAATTGTCTCAAGGTCGGTATTTCGATCGTCTTGCCACAGCCACAAGTCGCGCGACCGCCCGCCTGCGCATCCTCCACAACCGTATCCTCTCCGCACGCACACGTTAAAAGGTATTTGGCCATAGACAGATTGGAGGTGGTCTACTGGAGATCGCTAGGTGACCGAAAAAGTGGAAGTGGGCTGTGTTCTAATTCTAGCTGTCCAGCCTGAAGGCCAAGGCCGACCGCTTCCAAAAAGGGAATCGGCTCTCTGCAACGGCTTTCCGGCAAGCCCCTCTTGGGTGACCAACTCCCAAGTATCCCGGGGGGAAATACCTGGTTGGAACCTTCCACTATTTCTCTTAACACATTAATTGGTAACAGGATAAGTCAAAATAGCCAGTGAGAATAGTGGTTGCTTGGGAGGTTTTGGTCGCAAGACATTTTGCGCTCCCCCTCGGAGTCAAACCCATATCTCCAGGAACTGCCAATTTTAACTCTGGACCCGCCTGTATGGGTAACTACAATTAATTGGTTTGGCATGGGCTCGTAAAAGCCACCCAAAAAAGTCGCTTGTCGCGAACTTCCCCCCCCAAAGGGGGTAAAACGCTGTGGGTAGGGTAGGGCCGAGCCGGCAAAACCGTCTCCGGGACAGAGAACGGCAAACAGGGTGATTTTTTGGGATTGCGCTAGGGTTTGATCTCCTAGGGCTTTGGTTTCCTTCATGCGGACAGGTTCCTTGCATAAGGGAGTCCCCAACAGATCGCTGAAGGGAGTACATCGAAGGGATTTCGCTGTGGAAGAAGTACGGCGAAGTTGTAGTGGCGACCGGCGAGGGATATTGCACGAAGGGTATCACGGTCGCCCTGGTTCACAATCCGAGAGGTTGGCTGGGAGAAATTCAACCCGAAGGTGGCACTAGGTTTGGCACGGGTGGGTCCTAGAGGGGCCCAGGCGGTCTTGCGTAGCCACGTTCTTTTGTCTGTCTATCCGGCTTACTCGATCGGTACCATCGATTGTTCCAAAAGGGTATGAAAGAAACCAATAGCTTGGGGAATCGCGTCAGGGCAAGTTTGCCAATTGGCGAATCCAAGCGGTTGGTTTGGATGACAACTTCGAATGGTACTCGCGAGCTGAAGTATTAGCGTGGTTTGTTGTTTAATAGTTTGAAATAGGCAAAGAGTGCGATTAGGGTAAGACGTACCAACAGGTAGTGCTGTTTACCTGAGCGCTATCTCTTTCCAATTGTCAAAAAAGGCAAAACGTTTGTTAAGGCGGTGTTAGAATTGGTTGTTGCTTGTCGATGCCGTTTGCATGGTTATGTTGAATCGGATCGGCAGCGAGTGTCTGCAATAGCTTAGGGAGTGTTGAAATAGTAATGCAGTTCGTTTGACCCGGTTTAGTTTATTCAAGGGCCAGTAAGTTTGCGTGTTTTGGCGGGGGGCCTTCCACCTACCAACGCACCTGCCCGCGCAACTTACCACCTGTCGACGCCACTTTACCCATCCAAGCGAATACCACGGTATTGCAGATATGTAGCCATCTTTCCCCGTAGATTCCCCCCCCCTGGTTCGTCTGTTTGGTAGGAGTACACATTTTGTACGACACGTTATTGGACCATGATTTAGAAGAAGCAACAGCTGTTGCTGGAGTTGTAACTGAAAGACTTACGAACAAGGATCTTGACGTCGACGAGAACGAGTCGACCTTGTCCGGTTCGACAGCAACCCCGCTGGAGAATATTAATTCCGAAACAGGAACTGGTGGGAACGAGGAACCTGAGGAGTTACTCGACAGCGAAGATACTGAGTCTTGGTCAGATGACCCGGTACGAATGTATCTGACCCAGATGGGCGAAATCCCGCTCTTAACGCGGAAAGAAGAGATCGCTCTGGCGCACAAGATCGAAGTCACGCGAACTGCCTTCCGCCGCAAACTTTTGGCTTGCGACTACGTAATTCGCAGTGCTGTGAAAGTCCTCACGCGGGTGCACCGCGGGGAGCTTCCGTTCGATCGCACTGTGCAAGTTTCGGTAACAGATCGGCTTGAGAAGGATCAAATTCTCGGTCGCTTGCCCCACAATCTGGCAACGCTCGAAGTGTTGCTGGACCAAAATGCCGAAGACTACCGGATTGCCACCAGCAAGTCGTATAAAATGGCTCAGCGTCGTGCTGCCTGGCAACGGCTTGGCCGGCGCCGCTGTCGCGCCGTAATGTTGGTTGAAGAACTTGGGTTGCGGACACAGCGGATTGAACGAATGATCGATCAGCTGGCCCAATTCAGCCGTCGAATTGACGAGCTCGAAACGCAACTTACCCAGCTCAAGAAACAACGTCGCCCGCTAGCAGATCGCAAACCTATCCTCATTGAGTATCGTAATATCCTGCGAGCCCTGCAAGAAACACCGACCAGCCTGCGGAACCGTGTGAAATTCCTCCGCAAAGTCTACGCCGAGTATCAGCGCGCCAAGCGAGGGCTTTCCGAGGGAAACCTTCGACTCGTGGTATCGATCGCCAAGAAGTACCGAAATCGCGGGCTCAGCTTTCTCGATTTGATTCAAGAAGGTAACGCAGGTTTGATGCGGGCAGTGGACAAATTCGAGTACCGTCGCGGATTCAAATTCTGCACCTACGCAACTTGGTGGATTCGGCAAGCAATTACACGAGCCGTGGCCGACCAAAGTCGCACCATTCGGATTCCGGTCCACATGGTCGAAACGATGAGTCGCGTGCGGAATGTCTCGCGGGCCTTACTGCAACGGTTAGGTCGCGAGCCCACTATCGAAGAAACCGCTCGGGCTGCCGACTGTACGATTGACGAAGCGCGTCGAGTTTTGGCAATGAGCCGATATCCTATCAGTCTTGATCGCCCGGTTGGAAATAGCGAGGACAGCCACTTTGGCGACTTACTCCCCGATATTGGAGCAGAAAGCCCGGCTCTCGGTGCGGCCCAGGAGATGCTCCGCAACCGTATTTCCGCAGTACTTAAAACACTCAGTTACCGTGAGCGGGAAATCATCAAGCTCCGTTACGGTCTGGGCGATGGATACAGCTATACGCTCGAAGAAGTTGGCCACATTTTCAAGGTCACACGAGAACGCATCCGTCAGATCGAAGCCAAGGCGGTTCGTAAACTCCAGCAACCAAGCCGCAGTGCTGAACTCGTCGGATTTTTAGACTGAGTTGGCCCCAAGTCAATTTAACAACCAGAGAAAAATACAAAGCCGCCGGTTACCCCCGGCGGCTTTTTTTCGATACTTTCGATTCCTCCACCGGCTTTAATGCAACTCTGCCAGAATCTCCTCCTCTTCAGGGAACTGGCCGGTGGCGTGTTTCGAGTAGATCAGGCGGCCGTCGACGGTAACATCGAATACCCCCCCGCCCCCTTCAATTAAGGTTGGTTGCACACCGGTTGCTTGCTCAATCGTGGCCGCCAAACTGGTGGCTTGTGGTGTGTAATTTCACTGCACGCAGTACTTGATCGATATCTTCATCCCGCAAATCTCCAACCGTTAATAGGACAACTGCCCAATTGTACCGAAATTGGATCGCTGCTGCCACCAACCAGGATCATTCATGCCGAGTTGCACGACCGGCTTGAAAAATATACTTGGGCGGCTTTACAGAAAATCGTCAACGGATTATAGTTGGCAAAAGTATCAGTGTGCGCTGGTGTTTGGCGAATACAAGGGTTTTGTTCGCTAACTAACAGGGAACTCGGTGAGAATCCGGGACGGCCCCGCCGCTGTAACCGAACACGACCGGCGAAACCATTCTGCTGGCCATTGCTCTTGCTATAACCTCCTTAACGGGAGGTGGCCTGTCTTAGGCAGGCAAGAGCGAGAAGGCCTGGATCGTCAGGTTCGGGAGTCAGAAGACCTACCAGCGCGTAGTATGCAAGCCTCTTCGAGGGGAAGGGCTCGCGTCGTGTTGGCTGCGCTCAAAGGTGGTGACCAAATGCGTAGGTCTCTCCGTGCAAATAATTGGCTCTTCTATGGTATGCGATCTGGTTTGTCAGGTCTTCGCCAGCGGGCGGTGCGTCAACCGCTGTCGATTGGCTTCAGCCTCGTAGAACTGCTAGTGGCAGTGACCTTAATTGGCATTCTCCTGGGCCTCTTACTCCCGGCGATCCAAACAACACGGGAAGTCGCTCGTAAAACACAATGCCAGAACCACCTGCACGAAATCGGTATCGCCTTACTGGCATACCACAACGACCTGCAAGCATTTCCGACCGGATGTCTTGAATGGCGAAGCCCCGCCAATCCGACGCAACGTCAGTTGGCCTGGTCGGCATTCCTGCTCCCTTATCTCGACGAGCAAGCACTGTTCGACAGCCTGGAACTATCCATGCCTTTTGACAGCCTCGAAAATTCTTCCGCCGCAAGTAGAGTCATTCCAGTTTTTGTTTGCCCAACTGGATCCCGTGGCACACAACTTGAGGCTGGCCGTGGGCCATGCGACTATGGTGGCATCTACGGTGAGCGAATCCAAAGTCCGAATCACCCTCCCAAAGGATCGATGCTGATTGATGAGGTGATACGACTCTCCCAAATCACTGACGGAAGTTCCCACACCTTGATAGTTGCTGAGGATTCAGGATTTGCAGACGGGCAGTGGATTAATGGGCGCAATATTTTTGATCAAGCCTTTGCCATCAATACCTCGCCAGATTTCGAAAATGACATTCGCAGCGAACATCCGGGCGGTGCGGTGAGCTTACTGGCCGATGGCAGAGTGCAATTCCTGACGGAAAACATCGATCTGACTTACCTGGCTGGATTGTGCACACGTGCGGGGGCGGAGTCGACTCATGAAAGGTGAACAGCTTCGATCAGTTCCCCCCCCTTCCCGATTTTTTTGCAATGCATTTGGGAAGTACTTGTCCAGTTCCACAAACTTGCCGGACTCACACCCTATCTCACCGAGTCAAAGTTGCAAGTCCAATGTCCAGACGGCTTGGATTGCATGGCTGACAGTTGCTACAACACTGACTGTGTGCCTTGTCCCAGCTGCGGGAACGACCGTCGATTTCGAAGACTTGCCACTCAAGCCAGGGCAACCTTTTTACAACGGAGAGGATGGTTCTGGCGGATTCGTTTCACAGCAAGTCGAATTTGTGAACACGTTTAACCCAGCGTATGGAAGTTGGAGTGGCTGGTCCTATTCTAGAGAAACCGACAACAACTCGCCTGGCTTCACGAACCAGTACAGTGCGTATCCTGGCGGAGGTGCTAGCGGATCTGAAAAATACGGTGTTGCGTTCAGCAGTCTCAATGGTGGTGGTGTTGGCAGTTATCCGGAAATTTTTCTGCCACCGGGGAAGACACCCCACTCCATCAAAGTAGCCAACACCACGTACGCCGCGTTGAGCATGCTTGATGGTGATGCCTTTTCAAAAAAATTTGGCGGCCCCACAGGTGATGCTCCCGATTGGTTCCGTCTCTCGGTGACGGGTCTTGACGCTGCCCGGGAACCGGTTGGACAGGTCGAACATTATCTCGCAGACTACCGATCCATCAATCCGGCAGAGGACTACGTACTCGATGTCTGGCAAAAAGTCGACCTCCGCCCACTGGCCAGTCGAGAAGTGGCAATTTTGCAAATGCAGCTTCATTCCTCTGATACAGGACCGTTCGGCATGAATACGCCTGCGTATTTTGCCGCGGATGATCTGGTGCTCACCGACGCCGTTGTCTTGGGAGACTACAACCGCACCAATGGTGTAGATGCCGCCGACTACACGGTCTGGTGCGATCAACTCGGAAATCTCGTTAGCCCACCTGGAAATGGACCTGACGGCAATGGAAATGGGCTCGTCGATAGTGACGACTATATCGTTTGGAAAACAAGCTTTGAACAGATCACTCGCTCCAGAAAAACGACCGTGGTGGCAAATGTTCCAGAACCAACCCGTCTCTGCCTGTTGGCAATCGGTACTCTAGCCACATTCTTTTACCTAACCTCTTGGACAAGAACATGCACCTCCTGAATTATCCCGACCATCCTATTTTGAAAAGCCTGTTGTGCGTAGCTGTCTGGACAAGTCTGTCCCAAGCCGGTCCCTTTCCGGGATTCCAAGATCATCATGCCACGATAGATTCGATGACCGCCTGGGCAAACGAGGTCATTCGTTATGCTCCCGCCCCCGGCGTGACTGATACTCCTGGTTATCCGGCCGGCAGCCCAGCGATTCCCAACAACATCGCAAGCCGTGGTCTGGGCCCGGCCGACGGCCAAACCGTTTCGCTCGGCGAACTGACCAGCTCCCAACTTGCCGCCCAAACGGTACCACCTGGTGAAATCACGGTTGGTTTTTCCCAGCCTATATACAATGGGCCAGGTGCTGACTTTGCCATTTTTGAAAACGCCGGAGATTATTACGGAAGCCCCTACATCTTCGCCGAACTGGCTTTCGTCGAAGTTTCGTCCAACGGCTATGACTTTGCACGCTTTCCTGCGATTTCACACAATATTCAAGATAATGGCGATTCGGTACTCGATCCCCATGAACTCAATGCGATTTATGGTGCCAGCTTTGCCGGCGCCGACACCACCAACATCCACAATCTCGCCGGGGTCCATCCAACGGGAAGCGGAACCCCCATGGATTTGGATGATCTGGTAGAAAATTCCCTGGTAACCGCGGGTCTGGTCAATCTCCATCGAATAAAATACGTTCGCGTGGTCGATATCCCTGGCAACGGATCGTTTTTTGATTCCCAAAATAATCCTATTTTCGATGCGTGGGAAACCTCGACCTCTGGTGGTTTCGATCTTGATGCAGTCGGTGCAACCCACACAATCCCTGAACCGGCCACATGTTGGTTGATCTGGTTGGTCCTGATCGCCTTTGCATCTCGCTGGCGCTTTTCCAAAAATTGATAATGTCTGATTTTTCTGAAGCAGAGCAATCGGGACACATCTCGCAACACAATGCCATGGCATGGGATGCCCTCGTGCGCCAGGATGCGGCACTCACACAACCCGCAAGTGACGAAGAATTTGCAAACCCGCTGGCAACAGTGGATCCCCTTGGTTGGCTAGGTAATAGTTTGCTAGGAAAGCATGTTTTGTGCCTGGCAGCAGGCGGTGGGCGTCAAAGTGCGCTCTACGCAGCCGCCGGCGGCAAGGTGACAGTAGTAGATGTCAGTCAGGAAATGTTGGCCCGGGATCGGGAAGTCGCCCAAGAGCGGGGCCTGGCCATTCGGGCCCTCGAAGGATCGATGGAAAATCTTTTGATGCTGACACCTGGCGAATTCGACGTAGTCATCCATCCGGTCAGCAGCTGCTATCTACCGAAGATCCAAACTATTTACGACGCGGTAGCGCGCGTACTGCGCCCCGGTGGGTTGTACGTCAGCCAGCACAAGTCACCAACCAGTCTCCAAGTACCCACCTCTCCTGAAGAGCACGGTTATCAACTGGTTGAGCCATACTACCGCTCGGGCCCGTTGCCAGCGCCAACCACACCAAGCCGGATTCGTGAGTCGGGCACGCTGGAGTTCCTGCACCGCTGGGAAGAATTGATCGGCGGTATGTGCCGTGCTGGATTTACGATCGAGGATTTGGTGGAACCTTACCATGCCGACCCCTCAGGAGATCGCGGCACGTTTGGTCATCGTTCGCGTTACGTGGCCCCTTATGTTCGCATCAAAGCGCGCCGCACTGTGAAAAATGGGCCAGAGCGAAAACCACTGATTGAGCTCGCTTAGCAGCATGACCGGTGGGGGTTGGCTGAATCATGCGGCCAACCCACACGAAATCTGTTGTTCCAACTTTTGACATCTGAAAACTGAGACTGGCAGAAAAATCTGTACGATCACAACTCCCACCACCCGAAAAAATGGGATTTCGAAAACCTTTTCCAAAACTATCAACCCCAACGACAACCCACGCTGATCCAGGTACCAACGATTGATGAAAACAAGACGCAAACCAGTTGGCCCGACATGTTTGGAAATTCACGCAATCAGATCGATACCAAACGCAGCCAGAAGCAACAAGCCAGTCCGAGGGCAATTTTGCCACTTTCCAGCCACCGCCTAGCAGAAATCAGTCTAGCGTTGCACAGTCGGTGATCTCGGTGCAAAATAGTCCGTCTACCGATTGCATCCCTGAACCGAGTCTGAACCATCCGGCGATCCTGTGTCCAACCAGTCCTTACTTGAAAAATTCTGTCTTATTGGCCAACCGGTTGCGGGCAATCCAACGCACTACATGATTGAGCAGGCAATCCGCCAGGCAAGTGTGGATGTGCGTTTTTTGACCTTTGAGGTCAGCATCGACGATTTTGGCGATGCAATGCGAGGTATCCGAGCACTTGGACTCCGTGGGGTAAAAATTACCGCCCCCCATCGCGAAGCGGTCCTGCAATATGTCGATCGAACGACCGATCATGCACGGCTCGCAGGAGCGGCAAACTGCATTATCCGTGAAAAAGATCAGCTGATTGCTGAGAACACGTTGGGGCAATCGGTAGTGGCACTTCTGGGCGAGGTTCAAGAGAAAACAGCCATTGTCCTCGGGGCGGGTCCCGTAGCGCGAGCGGTGTCAGCAGCACTGGCCCTTGCCGGAGCACACAAAATTATTGTCGTAAACCGATCCGACACAAGAAGCAAGCCACTCGTCGATACGCTCAATCGTGAAACCTCCACCGAGACAATTTCCCAGATATGGGCAGACGAACCCTTGGCAATCGACCCCCAATGTGACTTCTTGATTCACGCCACGTCACTCGGCGCGACCAATCCCGATAAACCGCTGCCCATTGATCTAGAAACCTTGCAATCAAACCTGGTCGTTGTTGACCTAACGTACAATCACCCGCAAACCTGGCTGGTGCATGAAGCTCGGGAACGTGGTTGCCGAACGATTAACGGGCTGGAAATCCTCGTAGAACAAACATCCCTGGCCCTGCGGCTGTGGTCGGATATTGATGCCAATCGGACAGCCATGTTCGAAGCAGCAGAGGAATATCTCGTTATCTGAAAAAGAATACGGACGACATGTGCGGGGATTGGCATGTGTCGCTGGAACTTAAAGTCTGTCGCATGCGTGGCCTGTTCATCACTGGAACCGACACGGGCGTTGGAAAAACCTACGTTGCCGCTCTGATTGCGCGCCAACTTGTGGCAGCTGACTACCGTGTTGGTGTCTACAAACCGGTTGCCAGTGGCTGCAGTCAGGTCGAAGGAAAATACGTTGCCGAAGATGCAGTTCAACTCTGGCAGGCTGCTGGATGTCCAGGCACGCTTGAGCACGTTTGTCCGCAGCGGTTTGCTGCTCCTTTGGCGCCTCCCCTGTCGGCGCAGGCCGAAGGCAAGGAGGTAGACGCAAACCGCCTTCGGGACGGGCTCGAATTCTGGAAAAATAATTGTGATATCGTGTTAGTGGAAGGTGCTGGCGGATTAATGTCGCCGATCAGCGATGACGATTACAACGCCGATCTGGCGATCGATTTCGGTTATCCACTGGTGGTCGTAGCTCCGAATGTGCTGGGCACGATCAACGCCACTTTACAAACCCTGATTACCGCCAGTACCTATGACGTTGGGCTGGAAGTTTGTGGCATTGTTCTCAACGGCCAGTCACCACTCCCCGACAAGGCAACCTGTGCCGGCAATCTTGGCGAGTTAAAACGTCGTGCGGTACCACCTGTCCTGACAACCGTTGTCCCAGAAGGCGACTTCCAGACAACCGTTCCCTGGTGGCAGTTGGCAGGACGAAAACAATAGACTAACCGTCAACAGGGAATATTCACAGGTTTTTTGTTCTCGAAATTCAACCCGGCAAAGAAATGCGTTTGCTACTGCCCGCCAGGATCGAATCTGGGCCGGCGAGGTTTGTCTTTCATTACCATGGTGATCGTGTAAAATCGAGACATTGGTATTATTTTGTCACGCGCCCAATAGCAGCGCCCTTCGTTACACCATCTTCCATTGGAGGCCTCATGGATTGCGCCAGGTTGGCATGGCCATCGACGTTGATTTTGCTGGCGTTGTGCCTGGTCGTTGCCGGATGTTCAGCGGAGCCTCCAGTCGTACCTCAGCCATCCTCCCCGAGAGAAACCATCCAGATGAATTCCGAAGAACCGAGCGATGCAGAAGGGGTCACCGATGTTTCCCAGCCATCAGATTCCTACAACGAGCTAACTGCTGAAGAAACGTATGTAATCATCAATAAGGGTACCGAGCGACCTTTTGTGGGGGAATACACCGACCTGAAAGACGAGGGCACATTTCTGTGCCGTCGCTGCAATGCCCCACTCTACAAGTCCAGCGACAAGTTTGATAGTCACTGCGGATGGCCCAGTTTCGATGATGAAATACCAGGCGCTGTCCAGCAGTTTTTGGACGCCGACGGGGTGCGTACTGAAATTGTCTGCAGCAACTGCGGAGGCCATCTGGGTCACGTCTTTCTCGGTGAGGAATTGACCGCCAAGAACACCCGCCACTGCGTCAATTCGATCTCAATGAATTTCATTGCAGCGGGAGAGACCCTACCGAAGGTGATTCAACCCAAGCCGTAAGCAACGACAACCTACGACACCAGACCTCTTCCTCTGGGGTTGTTTCCAAATCCTATCGTGGTGACAAGAGCGCACAAAAAAACCGCCAGCCTTTGGCGACGGTTTTTTGTGGCATTTTGGTTGAACCTTATAACGCCGTGCAAGCTTCTGCTTCACGCATGCACGATTCAGCCTGTGATGTGTCAATGGCCAGTCGCATCGTAACACTCCAGCGGCCCTCGTCATCAGGTTGGACGATCCAATGGGGCTGAACCACTACCGATTGGTGAATCAACTCAAAACCACCCTCCGACTGGCTGATCGTTTCGATAGGGAAAGTCCAAATCGACGTTGGTCGGGAAATCTCCAGTCCGATGTCTATTCCCAACCATTGGTCAACCAGACCAATCGCTTGAATATCTTTGAGGTCCAACGGCGTGCCAAGCTGGCCTAGCGACTCTCCACCCGGAGCGCGGAAAAAACGATCGTCGACACCGGCTGGCAAGCCGGCAAAATTCAGTTCGACACCAAAATGAAGGGGCCCATCGGTTGGCAAACCTTCCAACAAATAGGCAATCTCCAGGACCGATTCACCCGCTTCGAGTGTCAGCCCCTTGGTCACTCGAACCGGACAATCCCCGACATGACCATTGCGAACAAGTTGAACCTGCATTCGTTGAGGATTGCGGCGGAGCTTCGCCTCGAAGGGACCCGTTACAAAATCCCCCCATTCGTGGTATTCTCCGCTGGCAACCGCTTCCTGCGTAACCTCGAGATCGAAAAAGTGGTCGACGAGACTCTTGCGCGGATGTCGATCATAACAGATCCGTTGATCGAGACCTTCCTGCTTGAACACGACACGGTCGTGAATACTCGCCACATCTTCCTGGTCGGAAGATGCACCTGCACGAACTTTGTCGTGATATGCCTCGGGACGTCGGGTAAGTGTCGCAAGCAAGTTGTGGCAAATCGAGCGGGCGTCAAGTTCGTACAAATTCCCACCTGTCGCCGGAGCAATCAAAGCAACAAGCCGGTTGCTCGCGAGCCGAACCTCTTGTCGTCCATCAAGGTTGAAATCACCGCTGTTCAGTTCTACCCAGGAAACATCTCCATCCGCCAAATGGCGGCCTTCATGCTGATCGAGCAGGTTGTCGGCCGCGATCAAATGATTGAAGACCGCATTGCGAAGATGGGGGAGATAGGCTCCACCAAAGGCTCCATGCCAGTAACCGCAGTTGCATTGCCCGCGGTAAAGTTCCGTGCGAGCCTGATCGATCAGCGATCCGTGTGCACCCTCGGCAATCGACTCTTCGAGTCGGCGACTGACCATCTGCATACGGGCATACATTTCGTTGGTTTCAGGATACTTGATTTTGAAATTCCGCCAGTAGCCACCACGAACAAACGGGGCGATTTCCTGCCAGTTTCCTTCCGTTTCCCAGTGGTGACGAATTTTTTCAAAGTTGCTCAATTGCTCTGCGGGCAAGGCCCACTCTGTCATCTCCCGATAGCTGCCTTCCGGAACGTAGATTTTACCCAACGGTGTCACGGCTTGGAGGACTTCACTGGGAGTGCTCACCGAAAGCCAATCGGAGTTTTCCGACAACGCATCAAAGAATTGACGCAACCATCCCTGTTCGTAGACATGGGTTTTAGTGCCGGGCCAACTACCTAATTTCTCACCATCGTCACCAAAGACGACGACACCGCCCGGATGTTGTTCGGCAACTTCGCGGAGATATTCGATCGACTTCTCAGGCGAGGCAAATGGGATGAGATATCGCAACCGTTCACTGCCGGGAAAGATCGACAACAAACGACCATTTTCCTCGGTTACATAATACCCAGCCAGTTGGTCTTCGCGGAGTCCAGCCCGCTTGAAATGTGAATCGTCCAGCAAGGTATACCGCATTTGAGCAGCAACCAAGTCACTGGTAAGCGATTGCTCCCAGACACGCTCGGGCACCCACATTCCCTGAACTTCAGCACTCAATCGGCTGGAAAGCCATTGCGTATAACTCGTGATTTGTCCGATTCGATCACGCGACGAAATCATCGTCAGAATCGGTTCGTAAAATGGACCTCCCAGAATCTCCAACCGACCGGCAGCCACCAGGTTTGCCAGGCGGTCGAGATACTCAGGATGATGAGCATCGAGCCACTCGATCAACGAACCACTGGTGTGCAATGCAATCCGCAAATTGGAGTACGGTTCAAAAACATCGAGAAATGGCAAATAACTATCTTGATATGCCTGTTCGAAAACGTGATCAAAATTACCAACTGGCTGATGATTGTGTAGAACAATTACAAGGTGTAGGGGAGAGTTCATGGTGGATGGAAGATTTCGATCTTGAGGATTGTTTGGATGGACCATACTCCGGGCACAGTCACGCTTCTTATCTCTTTACTGAAACAACCTTAGGATACGATTTCCGGATGGTACTTGAATTCCGTACAATTCGTCTACTCACAACGTACGGAAGCCTCCTCTTAACTGGGAAACTCTCCCTTCCTAATCGCGCATTCCGCTTCTTTTGTCACGATTGACCAAAAATACCAAGTTGTCAAATATCCTCGCCAAAAAGACCGAATCGCCAGACTTCCACGCTGGCAGCTGTTAAGAGACCAGACGACGTGAAAAATAGGGTCTAGAACTGCTACCAAACGACTTTTCCGTGTTTACGCCAAGCTGCTATCTCGCTATCGTTCGACCCCTTGCATCTGCAGCGTAGCTGTTCGGAGTAGCTGTTGGCCGGCTAACGACCAAAAAACTGGAAATCTTCCCCCTTGAGAACCTCAACGTGGCAACCTATCTACTCGACTTCGATGGTGTGTTCTTCCGTTACGGTACCATGGAACCGGTCAAGGGTGCTGTGGAATTCGTTCAAGGTTTACAGCAGCAGGGACACAACATCGTGTTTCTGACACGGCGGCGGCGATGCCACAACGAACCCCCACACCTGACGGTAGAAAAAACAGAGCAAGTGCTCGCCACTTTGGGGGTCACTTACGACGGGATCATCGAAGGTGTAACCAGCCCTCGCGTACTGATCAATGATGAGGGAGCGCTTGCAATCGACCATCCGCGGGACAGTCCACTGGACCGCATCGCACTGGAGTCTTCGCGAACACCGCAACGCTCCGACGTGGTTTCACGCGTCTATCACGCGCTAGCCGCTGTGGCCTGGGTCGCATGGAAATATGCAGATAGCGAAGACGCCGACGACTACGTGCAGACGCTTCTAATAGCCAAGTCGCTCACCACCTGCGGCGGCTTCAATCATGCGGACCTGGTGACCCGGTACCGGACGCGGCCTGGCTACCGGTTCGGGGCCGATGAGTTACAAGCTGGTGGCGTTCATCCCAATTACAAAGGTCAAGTGGCAAAGCTCATCCAGAGCGATGACCCGCTCTATGAAGCGACCGATGGCGTTTCCGATGGCGCAGCCATGAAAATAACTGCTGCTGCAGCCTTTTACGCCCACGACTTTCAAAGCCTTGTCGAGAATACAGACCGCATTTCTCGAATCACCCATGCTACCGTCGAGGGACGGCTTGCAGCGGTACTCATCGCTCTTCGGATACGGCAGGTACTCCTCGGCATTGACCCGGATAACATGAACCGGCTGACCGAAGAAATCGCGGTCGCTGCAGACGTTCTGCAGTTTGGAAGCCGGGCTTCTTTCTTTCTCGATCGTGTGGCACGGGCAAAGCAAATTGCCACCAAGTACAAACATTCCTCCACTCTGCTTTACAAGCTTTGCCGCAGAATCGGGATGGATCACTTGGCGTGGAGTACGCCCGTGGCAGCCTGTTTTTGGAGTTTCCACCAGGACACCGATTTTTCTAAGTGGTTTCGCCATCACCATGAAAAGCGGATGTACTTGCCGCGCCGCCACTGGCCGATTTCTCGGGTTGTGCGTGGCCGCACGCTCAAGCATCGCATCCATGAAGACGACGTACGGCACCTCCGTGCGATCGGGCAATACAATGACTTCCGTCAATCGCATGGGTATCACTGGCGGAAATCGGTCGATATCGATACGTTTTTGTCGATCTCGATCAGCATCATAGCAGCCCGCCATGGCTTGGGATCGGTCGAAACGGAAGTGCCTCGGGCCATCGACATGTTCGGTGACGACCTGTGGTCTCTCGCAAACCGTCTGGTGCAATTTCCCGAGAGGAATGAAAGCCGCGAAGCGGCTTGACCAACGGGTCAAGCGTCCCGCCGTGGGGCCTGGTTGCCTTGCCGGGTTGGACATTGGCACTGCGCAACCTGCACTCCATACTTGGGTCCACCGGAAACCGTTTCTGAATCCTTTGTCAAAAACCGTTTGCGGTCCCACGGGCACAACTCGATTTCCCTGTTTTCTTGCCCCACACCTTGCGCCTGCAGTCAGGTTCCGCAAGAACGGTGGGGCTCCATAGCTCGCAGTTTTTGGGCTGCGAATTCGGGCGATACCTGGTTGATATGGATGCTGGTTCCTAATTCAAAACCAGCGAACATATCAATCCGTGGGTAGATTTCAATGCGCGGGTGGTAGTCGGTTCTTTGTGCCGACCATGGGGCAATCCGCACGATCATATTGTAACCAACACCTGGTAATAACCGTTCAATCCTTGAAAGAACCTCCCATAATACGCCAGCTAATGTTTCGGTCGATACTCGATTGGCCGTGGGAGGAAACCACCTACCATGGTCAACTGGAAGTAACCAGGTTTCGTACGCATGCATGCTGACATAGGGACAGATAGCGACGTAACCATCGCGATCGAGAACCAGGCGGACCGAGTCGTTCCGCTCCCTGGCAATCCGTTCACATAAGGCACATTGGTCGTGCTCCTGCCGGAAGCGGTCCAATTGGTACAACTCTTGGAGACAGGCAGGCGGTACTTCAGGCAAAACCATAATTTGACTGTGGAGATGCACCAGTGAGGCTCCTGCCATCGAGTGCACATTCTTAAAAATCATTGCATACCCAAAGCGACCATCCTCGTACCAATGCTCCAGTCGTGCGTTGTAAGCCTCTAATACGTTGGCAAGCTCTTTTGGTGTGAGATCCGCTGTGTTTTGGATGTGGCGGGGTGATTCGATGACCACTTCATGAACCCCGCTTTTGTCGCCTCCCATCGCAGTACCCACGGCTGGATACTTATTGGGGACGACACGGACCTGCCAGTCCCCCTCGGCATTGCAAGCGGAATAGACGGCCGGAGGGGTTTGCGTCTCCAGCGACGGACAAAAGGGACAGTTGGTGGGATCCTGTGGCAAACCCTCTTTGGTCGTTGCCGGTGGCGTTGCGTAATCGTTGGGACGCTCGCTGCGATTCTCGGCAACTAGCACCCAACGGTTCAACAAGAGATCTTTACGCAAATCGGTCATCGGAGGGTCCGGTCCGCAAGGGAGCAAAATCGGCCTGGACTGTACGGGGCAAGCAGCCGCCTACGTTCCAGCACTCAAAGAAAGCGTTCGTGCATAGAGTTGGTCGTACTGCCGTGCGCTGC
Source organism: Pirellulales bacterium (assembly GCA_022448345.1). Classification (GTDB taxonomy): domain Bacteria; phylum Planctomycetota; class Planctomycetia; order Pirellulales; family Lacipirellulaceae; genus JAKVCB01. The sequence continues at coordinate 12,558 of JAKVCB010000010.1, read as the reverse complement.
TAGCCCAAGACCAATCCTGCTGCATGCCGTTTTGAATCAGTTGCTGCCAGATGACAGGATTGGCAAACGCACTCCTTGCCCGCTGAAGCGCTTCTTCGAGGGCCACCGTCGTGTACGGTTCAAAGCTGAATCCGCTGGCTGTCCTCTCGGCAAGCGACTGCTCGGTGCAATCGGTAATCGTATCGGCCAAACCACCTGTCGATCGCACCACTGGTACCGTACCGTATTTCAAACTGTAGAGCTGGTTTAACCCACAAGGCTCGTAGCGGCTGGGCATCACAAACATGTCAGCGCCAGCTTCGATTTGGTGGGCCAGTTCGTTAGAAAACTCAAGCTTCACCGCGATTTTTTCGGGAAATCTGGCTGCCAAGTCTGACAGCAAACCGTGGTACTTGGCATCACCGGTCCCCAATACAACCCATTGGGCATTCACATGTTGGAGCCAGTGGGGCATGACTTCGGCGAGTAAGTCAAATCCTTTCTGTTCGGCAAGCCGACCCACCGAAGCAATCAAAGGAACCTCGGCACGGATCGGAAGTCCCAACAAACGCTGCAATTCCTGCTTGCAGGCTGCTTTGCCAACAGGATACGAAACGTGGTCGTACTGGTGATCGCCCAGGTGGGGGTCACTCGCCGGATTCCAATCGCTATAGTCGACGCCGTTGATAATTCCGTGCAAATCATCCCGGCGGTAACGGAGAATTCCTTCCAACCCACAACTCAGCGGCGGAGACTGAATTTCTTGAGCGTAACTCGGACTGACTGTGGTGATCACATCGGCAAAGGCGATGGCACTCTTTAAGAAGCTCAGGTTGCCAAAGAATTCCATCTGCCTCCAGTTGAAGTACTTCCAGTCTATTCCTGTAAGTTCCATATCCCAGTGCCAGAAGTTGCCCTGGTATGCCAGATTGTGGATGGTGAAGACCGATCCGATGGAGTCAAACGGTGGAACACCTTGTAGTTCAGTCTTTAGATAGACAGGCACGAGGCCGCTTGTCCAGTCGTTTGCGTGTACGATGGCTGGTTGCAGGTCAAAGGCGGTGATGGCTTCGATGACGGCGCGAGCAAAAAAGGTGAAGCGCTCGCAATTATCTATGTAACCGCCCCCATCCTCTCCGTAGAGTTCCCCGCGATCAAAATAGTCGGGTTGGTCAACCAGATAAACGGGCACCTTCGACGCAGGTAAAAAGCTCTTTAAAAAACGTCCCGGCACCATCTTGCGGCCGATAGGGACCTCAAATTCGACACCGGTGGGCTGAATTGTTTGCCCGCTATGAAATACCTGGCGAAACGCTGGAAGAACCAGGGTTATCTGATGCCCCTGTCTGGACAGTTCAACGGGAAGGCTTCCGCAAACGTCACCCAGGCCACCTGTCTTACAGAATGGCACAGCTTCGCTCGTAGAAAACAGGATGTCCATGCCTCAACGTTTCCTCGCAGATTTGCTGCAAGCAGATCCCAGAGGCCAGACTCCTGGTGGCGGAAACCCACAAATCAATCAGTTGCGATATTACAAGTGGGTTACCGCTGCTCAGGTCACCTCTGCAATTGCCTCGCATAACGGCTCAATGTTCTTCGGAGTAATACCCGCAACATTTATTCGACCAGATCGCACTATATAAATCGAGTATTTTTCCCGAAGTGTATCAACTTGCTCTGCAGTCAAACCGGAAAATGAGAACATACCTCGCTGCCTGGTCATAAAGGAATAATCGGCTGTGGCGCCTTTCGCAGCAAGGGTCTTGACCAGCGCCTTGCGCGTTTCGTTAATGCGGTCTCGCATACTGGCAACTTCTCCGTGCCACTGGTCCGTGAGCTTTGAATCCTCAAGGATTGTGGTCACCAGCGCGGCACCATGCGCTGGCGGATTGGAGTAGTTGGAGCGGATGCAACGTTTGACCTGACTTTGCACAGGACCGATCACTTCATGGTCGGGAACCACCACGGTCAGTGCCCCTACGCGTTCCCGATAGAGACCAAAGTTCTTGGAAAATGAACTGCAGATCAGCAGTTCGGAACCAGGTTGGCAAAATTTTTGTAACCCTGCTGCATCCTCTTGGAGTCCCTCAGCAAATCCTTGGTAAGCAAAATCAAGCAGTGGGAGCAGACCACGTTCGGACACAACCTCAGCCAATTGGGACCACTGATCCGCAGTAGGATCAATGCCCGTTGGATTGTGGCAACAACCGTGCAAGAGGATGACGTCACCCTCAGGTATCTCTCCAATCGCCTTGCAGGCTTGATCGAAAGCCAGCCCTTGAGTGGTGGAGTCGAAATAAGGGAACGATCGGGTCGGCACCCCGGCGGCTGCAAAAATATTGGGGTGATTCGGCCAGGTTGGTTCGCTAAGCCAAACCGTGGCTGCTGGCAAGTTTTGCTTGATGAAATCGGCAGCGACTCGCAACGCTCCCGTGCCACCGGGTGTGTGTGATGTGGCAGCCCGCCCGGCCGTCACCACCTCGGATTCGTGGCCAAAAATCAAGCGTTGGACTGCAGCCGCATATGCGGGTGCCCCATCAATGGGCAAATAGGACTTGCTCTGCTGATTGGCAACGACTTGTCGACCGGCTTGCTGCACCGACTCGAGAATGGGTGTTGTACCAGTTTCGTCCTGATAAACACCCACGCTGAGATTGATCTTGTTGGGATTGGAATCTTTTCGAAATGCTTCGGTCAGACCTAAAATAGCATCGGGGGGAGCCGCTTGGATTACTTCGAGCATGGGTCATCTCAAAAGGTCAGTGGTTAAGCGGAGCCAGCAAATCGCAGCGCCGCCATGGGAATTTAGGATGGGAGAGTCTTCTGACAACAACAGCCCGGCAACAAAAGTCGCCCACAATCGCTTTCGTGAAATTCGGGGTACCCCAAGTTCAGGGTTCCTGAACGCCTGCTTGCAGCGTGTGGTCATCGTTTTAGTTGCGACGGTTTGATGCGCCAATCAGACCCGCGCTGACAATCATAAGCCATGGTGGAAGAACTTCCAAGTGGCGAAGAGTTTGTTCCAACACCAGCCCTGCTATTCTGCCCATATCGTTCTGGAGATTGTCTCAAAGAAACCTTCGCGATCGACCGCAACAGTTCTCAAAACCTGGAAGCGGAACCAGTGTGCATACTCCGGAGAAGTCCGCTCGTTTTTAACGGATGCCCTCTGAATTTGACCCCAACCGACCTTTTCATGTTTACGCTATTCACGTTCCGATCGAACTCCCTTCCGACAGGAAGAGTTCCCAATTTGGGTCAAACTCAATATCTATAGAACTTTAAAATGGACGCGTCCTGGACGATCCAGCCAACAAACCAAGAAAAATAAAGCGTCTGGGACCCGGGGAAAGGGCACCGGGCCATTCCCCATTTTCAGGAATTTACAGGGGACTGCCGGCGACGCAGAAGAAACATGATTCGACCCGAACGCCGCTACAGGGTTTGGAACCGGCGCGCCTGATCGAAGTAGCTACCAACCGCGGAAAAACGGGGACAATAGGGCTTTCTTAAGCAACCAAGCGGCAATAGAGAACACGATTTCCACGGACTTTTGGCAGTACTGGACCCGTGGGAACCAACCGAAAGCACCCACGTAGATAAGGATGGGAAAGCACAAATTCGCAGTAAACCATTCGAACGATGTGGCACTATCCCTCAGATGGTCGGCCAGTGGGATTTGGACAAGAACCCGAAATTGGCCTGATTCGACTTGACGTGGTGATGTGGAAATTGGTCCAATCTGGGTAGGGAAGCAGTTGTGGAGGGTTCATGGAAGTACCAAACCACCTCCTGAGACAGCAAGTGCTTTTCTGCCACCATAAATTTTGTGGCTGGAGTTGGCCGCACTAATCGGACACACTACCGATTGGAAGTGGCTCAAAACCACAGGGATCAGTGAGGCAATTACTACACACGTCATTCCCCACAATGAGCGCCCAGGGGAATCGCCGGTCCATTTATTGGGGCGCATTCAGGGAAGGAGCCAAACCCGATGGCGAAGAAGAAAGCAACGAAGAAGAAGGCCGCCAAGAAGAAAACCAAGCGGTCCACTAAAAAGAAAGCGACCAAGAAAAAGGCCACCAAGAAGAAGGCCAAACGGTCCACCAAAAAGAAAGCGACCAAGAAAAAGGCTACCAAGAAGAAGAAGGCCAAACGGTCCACCAAAAAGAAAGTGACCAAGAAAAAGGCCACCAAGAAGAAGGCCAAACGGTCCACCAAAAAGAAGAAGACGAAGAGGTAGCCCTTGCTGAACGGCCTGCGAATTATGAATTCGTGAGTGCCAAGTGTAATTATGGTAACACCGGCTGGTCGCTCTTTAAGAGTGTGGCCAGCCGGTTCTGTTTCCTCTGGTGGAAACGTCCTTCCGGCTTTCTCCATCATACTTCGAGAGTTGGCTTGTCTTGCCGGAATCATCAATTGGAAGTACAGAAACAAAAAAATTCGACGCGCTCGGGCTGTCGCCAGAGATGCTCGCCTCTTTGGCCCATGCCGAATACGAAAATCCCACCCCAGTTCAAGCAGGTCTTATCCCTCGCGCTTTGGCTGGTGCGGACATCCTTGGACAGGCACGAACGGGAACGGGAAAAACGGCTGCGTTTGCCATCCCTATTCTGGAGTTGCTAAAATCACACAAACGAGGCGGCACCCCCCGGGCATTGATCCTCACACCTACCCGGGAACTTGCGGTACAAGTTCGAGACGAAATTGACAAGTTAGCCTATGGCCGTCGCATAGCCAGCGTCACCCTCCACGGAGGCAAGCCGATACGTGGCCAGATTGATAAACTTAACCGTGGCATAGACATCGCCGTTGGCACGCCAGGCCGCTTGCTAGATCACCTTGGTCGCGGTTCACTGGACACGCGAAATCTGCAGACCGTCGTTCTCGATGAAGCCGACCGAATGCTCGACATTGGTTTTCGGCCCGATATCGAAAAGATTCTTCGCCGCTGCCCACAGCCCCGTCAAACAATGTTGCTCAGTGCAACCGTTCCTCCACCCGTGCAACGTCTGGCTTATCGTTACATGCGTGAACCCGTCATGCTCGATTTTTCAAGCGAGTCAAAAGCATCCGATACGATTGACCAATATTATTTCACGGTCGACGTAGAGCGAAAATTCGACTTGTTAGTCCGGTTATTGGAACGCGAGCAGCCCGAACAAGCCATCGTCTTCTGCCGTACGAGACGAGGTACCGATCGCCTGTGTCGAAAATTAAGTAAAAAGTTCCCTGCTATGGATTGCATCCATGGCGATATGCAACAGCGGGTCCGGGACCGCGTCATGAAGCAGTTCCGCACCAAGCAGGTTCGCATCTTGATTGCTACCGACGTCGTGGGCCGCGGCATCGATGTCAGTGGGATCTCGCACATCATTAATTTTGACATTCCCCAAAGCTCCGACGACTACGTCCACCGGGTAGGGCGAGCCGGGAGGATGGGACGGCAAGGTGTTGCCTACAGCTTTGTCACACCGGAAGAAGGCGAAGAACTGACCCGAATTGAAATGCTCATTAACAAACTTCTCAAACGTGGTGAAATTGAAGGCTTTCAGACAGTTGCCCCGGTCGTCGCACCCACCACGGATTCCGGCGACCGTTCACAATCGGACTCCGAACCTCCCAAGCCTGCCCCGCCGGGACAACGCCCCCGCCGGCGTCACCGACGGGGTCTTTAATCTGACCCGCCTGCCAGTGCGATTCTCACCCAAACCTGTAAACAGGCAATGGTGATCCGCCCTTAATCGGTTGCCGTAAATTGTTCGACCAGAAACGTTCGAGCCCTGTCCCAATTGGCAGCCGCTTGTTCGAAATCAACGTTCATGGCCCGGATCGTTTGTGGTGTTTCAATTCGGGCTGCCTGATCAACCTTTGGATTAAGCGGGACCTGAGCACTCGCACCTTCCGCCAAACTTTGCTCAACTTCTTCGGAGAGCAAATAATCCACCAAACTCTCTGCCGCGTCCTGGTTCGGGGAATCTTTCACGAGTGCCAACGTGTTTGGAATGAACAAAGTTCCCAGCTCTCCTTCTCGCTGGTCTGGATAGATAATCGCCACAGGAAAGCCCTTTTCTAACTCTACAATCGCATCGTCGGTATCGGTGAGCCCAAATGCGATTGCTCCCGATGCAACGGCCCGCGCTACCTGACGATTGCCCGACAGGATCTTTGCGTTTTCCCTCACGTTACGAAAGAACTGTTTTGCTTCTCCATCCCTCCAGGCGGTAAACAAACAAGCTGCGTGTGACGCAGTTGTGCCAAATAGCGGCTTGGCAATTCCGACCTGACCCCGCCACTGCGGATCGGTTAAATCAATAATCGATTGAGGACGGCTCCCATCCGGAACTAGGTTCGTGTTCACAATCAGTACGCGAGCGCGAGCTGCAAATCCATACCATGCGCCGCTCGGTGACTTTGCCGAGTCAGGATAAGCCACCGCCGCAGGGGATTGGTAGGACCGCAGTATCCCCTTTTGCTGCAAACGAAGCGTGTTGAGAATCTCGTTGTTCCAAAACAAGTCGCATCGAGGACGTAACCGCTCGGCAATAATCGCTGAAGTTAAACCCACTGTCTTGGTCGACTCGGTATCAAATTTGGCACGGACCTCAATACCGGTACGCTCGCGAAATCGGTCAAAGACCGGTTGCGAAAAAGGTTCGTCCAGCGCCGTGTAGACAATCACCTCCGGTCGGTCTGGCGAACCACAACCGGCGATTACGCTTGCCAATCCAACAAAGGCAAACCTAACCAAGAATACAACACGTTGTTCCGTGCCTTTCAGGGACTCCACCCTCTGGAAGCGTGTTTTCATGGAATCTTCTTTCGGTAACAAATCGACACTATTTGGAGAATTGTCACACATGCCATTACCGAAACACCACCAGGAAACAGGTCTCGGATAAGCAAACCTGGCCCAATCCAAAAAAACGTTTGGGGAACTACTGGTAAACCACCGCTCCAAGAATCACCAGGTTTTCCACAACCAGGTCGTTTAAATTTTTTCCTAAAACGGGCATTCCCCAGATTGCGGTGCTATGGCTCTACTCCCGGCAAAGCCGCTCCGCACGGCCCCTGCGATGTCTAACAATTACCGCATTTTGCACACATATTTAAATATTCTCTATTTTTTCTCTGGATAATTGCGGCTCGCTGAATGGCCTGATCTTCAACGCACCATCGGTCGTAAGTTCTTTGACAGGTTGATCCTCCGACTATTCACATTGTACTGATAAACGGTACGCCTGCTGTCGATTTGGACTTCCGGGCCTGGGTACATTATTGACTTTCCACCAAGTGATATTGACAATGTCCGGGGTGTCCCTTTCGCCAATCCGTTTCCTGAACGCCGTTCCTAAACGACGGGCCATTCTTGAATGACGGGTCCCGGCTGGAAGTCGGCTCCGTAAGATTCGGCCTTGCTGATCGGAGTTCGGGGTTCAAAAGTTGGTCCCTGATCCTGGTGGCTCGGTTTGATTGTACCAACAACTCGGGTTGGTGAGATCCAAACCGGGATAATTGGCTGGTCGTAGGGGCCCCCACTTAAACGCAAGTTCAATGTTGTTCGACCTTTTTTCCGAACCTACACTCAATAACTCTGGAGTACACCACCATGGCCAGGAAAGCCATCTCCAACGAGCGCTACCGCCTAGTCGGAACTTACGAACGACTTCGTAAGGCGCTGTTGGATGAAAACGATAGCTCGAAACTGGACAAAGCCCTCTCTTACTGGGTTCTTCCAACGGATCGCCGACTACCTATTGCGTTCCTGGATCAGCAACTTCGGCACTTGTTGAACCAGCCGTTGGAAGACTTGATGGGGACCTCGGGCGTTGGCCAAAAAAAGATTTTGGGGTTCTATGATCTTCTAAAACGGGCGGTCAAGGCATCCTCCACGGATATTCCGTTTGGTCTTAGCAGCCAAGAACCCAAGAAACGCACACCCAAATCAAAGACTGAGGGCGGCTTCGATCCAACGATCGTCTCTGAGGCCCTGTGGGCAACTTGGTGCGAAACGGTTCGCCGATTTGACGTAGGCTCTGAAAAACTCGGTCGCCTGGCACCCACTTTACAAGCGTTGCCGACCGTGATCTGGCAAACACAGTTGGACGAGTACGTTGATCTGTCGCTGGCTGACATACGCAGCCTGAAAACCCATGGCGAAAAACGCGTCCACGCAATCCTGGAAGTGTTTTGCACTGTACACGAAGCAATTTCGACTGTGACGTTGAATGAAAACGTCGATATTGTGATTCAGCCTCGCTTCATCCCTCCGCTATCGCGGTGGATTCTGCAAACCATTGACCAACCCGAACTGCCTGCTGCCGAAGTGTTACACCAGAAAATTATTGAGCCATTGATCGCTCAAATTCATATTGACCTTGGAAAACAAATCGGCGATTTGGTGGCATCTCGCCTCTCACTCGACCCCAATGCATCTTCCGTCAAACAATATGCCGACAAAATGAACGTAACACGGGCCCGTGTTTACCAGCTTTTGGAAGATTGCGGCAGGGTGATGGAAGTGCGTTGGCCTGAAGGTCGCTGGTTACTCACACCACTGGCTACCAAATTTGGATCTTCGCCGCCTGATACCATCGGACTGCTGCACGGTATGGTTGACCTCTTTTTTCCAGCCGAGCGTCCCAAGATGGATAAAACTGACTTCGACCAGGCCGACGGGATCGAAATTGGAACCACCAACGGATTAACGGACGAGTAACCCAGATGTTTTCGGGCTTCAGGCCCCGGTACACTACCCCGTGGGCGTACGCGCGTGCCTGGATCACTACCTCGACCATGCTTTCTGGCGGAAAGGACTCGTCGGTGACGCGATCCTTCCAGTTGGTTCCCTGCAGCACCTTGAACAGAGCTTCGTCCGCGGTGCACTTCATCGTGAAGTGCAGGTAGTCCCTGTTGTCACGTCCGATTTCGTATACAGAGACGGCGTTGGGATGTTGAAGCGGGGCGATGATCCGGTGCAGCCCCGCAAATCCCGGCAAGAAAGCCTGTGTGCCTGGTTGGTCTGCAGCCAGTTGACGGCTGCCTGACTCCGCCAGCGACTCAAGCTCAACGGGATGGGGTAAACTTCTCACCCGAAATCAACCAGGGGTAAGCGTGTCGCAAACCCGAACGTATGGGCTAGGAAGTCCTTCGACGACGCAAGGCCATGACACCCGCCGCACCTAGAGCTAATCCGCCGAGTGTTGCAGTTGCTGGTTCGGGAATTGCGCGACTCATTGCGGGAGTTACTCCCATGCTATCTTTCCAACGCGTGTAATCGGCCGCATTTACGGTACCATCAGCGTTACCATCGGCACCCTCGCCCGGATAAACTTCGGTACCAAAGCTCGTTTTCCAAACGAGATAATCTTCTAGTTCCACTTTGCCGTTCCCATCGTAGTCACCTGGCATATCTATGTTACCGCGGTCACCAGCGTCAATGACAACACCGGGAACATCCTGATAGGCCCACTCGGATATCTTCAACCCCGTCAGGCCAACACCGTCATTTGCCTCAGTCGCTACGAGAACCCAACCAAAATGGTCTCCCGAACCTGGAATATTGAACTTCACACCCAAGTAACCAGTATCGGCGGCCAACCAGGATCCCTGCTCACCGTAGAGGTAGGTGGTACCATTACTACTCGAAAATGCCGATAAGCGGATAATGCCTCGATTGGTTTGGGGACTGTCCTCCGAAATCCTCAATTCGGGCGCAAGTTTCACGGCGACTTCATTGGTGCCGATCACACCGTTGTTGGACATACCAACCGCAACTCCCTCTCGACCCACCAGTTGGAGTGCAGACGCGGTTGAGTAGGTCGCATACGCACTTAACTTCATGCGGAAGTGGAAATCGGCCTGGTTGTCATCGTTTAAATCAAAGTTCAATGTGTTGGTCAAACCGGTTTGTGCGGGGAGCGACACCTCCAGTGGGTCCGACGGGTGCAAGTGTTGGACTCCAGCCTCGACAGAGTGAACCGCGGCGAGAGACACACCGGCCGCAGCAGCAAACCGCTTCCAAGTTGTGCCATCACCGCCAGCAGGATCCAAAAGGTGGGATCCGACTTGCTGCCGCGTGTCATAACGAGCGAGTTGGTCGCCAAGCAGAGCTTCGAATTCATCGCCAGAGGACGATCTGGACCCAGCAGGACCGTTCTTACAGGGTGGGATCACCATCGCTCATCTCCTATAAGACCCGCCAAAGGCCCTTGCCGACCTTTTACTTCGATAGTCTCATACTAGACCGTCTGATTGCAGGAGGCAACAAAAAAGTATGGGCGGGCAAATTTGGAGGTCTGAGACGCACTCCGGGTGGCCTAAGTGGGACAAAGCAAGAAATCGAGTCCACCATGGCTGAATCCAACCCTCCCGGCAAACATCCTCAGAAGACTGTTCGGTTTCAAGCGGTTCGTTTAATCGATGCTGGTCACTTCGGCTTGTAGCGACATTTCCGGCTGGATGCGTTCTTGTGCGGACGGGTCGGTGATTCGCTCAGCCACCGGTTTGGTGGGCCAGGCCGACAGGCGTTCCAACCGCTTGCGGGGTGCCTGGCACCGATTACGGCAGAAAACTGGTCAGAATCGCGCCTTTGCAGCCCCCTCGGGATGGCCGCCACGCAGAATTTTGCAGAGCCGCATGGTAGACATTCTACATATAGGCCCGTTCCGCGGTGGATTCGGCAGGGCGAACTGTCTGGAGCAATTCCGGGCTCTCTCCCCGTGCTTGTGGCGACAGTGTGAATAGTAACGGCTTGTTGCAGGGACAAACTCCGCTCAATGCCAGCACCATTTGTGATGCCAAAGAAATTGACGTAACGGCCAGAAAATCACCGATTTTCTTGGCTCGTTGCCCCTACTGGACTCGACGCGACACGACCGGGTTGTGCACTCTCGTAAATACTGAACTCGGCCCAGACCGGCATGTGGTCAGAAACCTGTAATGCCTCACTCAACGTGAGATTGTGCAAACGCAAAAAGTCGTAGACTCCCGCCCGACCAACGAACTCGGATGTTGACGGACGGTGAATCAATACGTTGTCATAGAGAGCCGTTTGACGGGTGTTCGTGAAGACTTCCTTGATCAGGGGGTGTAAACCAGGAATTTTCCCCAGTTCGCCCATGTGTTGACCGTCAACATTAAAGTCACCAAGCAAGATGACATCATCTTCACCGAGGGCGGTCACGCGCACGGCATGACAAACTTTGGCTAAATCATCGAGTTCCGTTTTAACCTCATCGGGATCGGTATGTACGTTGACCAGCACAAAGGTGAAAGCCTCATCTGGTGGAGGGCCTCGTACACGAAACATGGCTACAAATGGCTCGCGATGCAACAGGTCATCAGGATCCCGAACGGTGTAGGTATGATTTCGATCGACTTCGACGCTATTCGTGTCGTAGATAAATGCATACTGTTCTTTGCTACTGGACCGCCCCAGCCTTGGACCCAAGACATAGTCGTACGACTTCCCACTGGCAGGATTGAGGTAGGTACTCAAAAATCGCTGCAGTAGAAAGTCGTCCTTGATTCTGATTTCCTGAATGGCCACCACATCGAAATTTTGAATGATCGATGCCAAGGTTTGCATGGCAGCCACATTCTGCTCTTTCGCACGACCAAAAATCTGAATATTGAACGATGCAATTCGAACGGTCGAACCACCGGTCCGGACTATTGGCGCTGAATCACGACGAGTGGTCCTCTTCGAACCCTGCGCAGTTGCAGCCAACGATGACCGGTGATCGGACTCCGAGATTCCAGGAGACCCATCCTGTAAAAATTTCCAGCCGGCACCGACAACCAGAACCAGCACCACAATTGAGACCAGCCGCTGCACGGTAACCTCCCTGTGTGTAGCGTCGTAAAAGAGCGTAATTCGGTCGACGCCCTAATGACTCCAACAAGCGCCTGTAAGAATTCAGCCCAGACATGCCAAGCCAACTGGCATTGTCACTAGCACTCTTATCGACCAATGTCGGCAAGAAAAGCGCGACAGATCCGTGGGAAAAAGAGTAGCGGCGCAAAGAAACACCTATCAATGCTATCAGTGACAGCATGAGGGCCCGCCATGGCAAACTGTTCCTGCTACCAATCAACCTTGCGCACTCGACGACGATGTTTACCGTTCATACGTATGCGCTTCGCTCCCTTTTTGAAACGGGTTCGCTTTGGCGTACCGTTCCGACAAGGGTAGACCGTTCGTTCGGACCGGTTTATCCGTTCAAACGAATCCTCTTCTTCGGGCGAATCGGGGTCTGGTCCTTCTGATCGAATCATCCGTAAAACCTCCACGAATCCATGTGGATACCGGAAAATCTTGATTCCCAAGCCGGCTGTCATAAACCGTTTTGCATTGCAAATCAACACGGATTCTTGATGTTTTTCAGCCGGAGACTACCGCGCGCAAACCGAAATCAAGAAACTTTTTTTCTTTACGGATAGCATGAGACGAACCATTCACGGACATGGTTTGACCGTTGGCTTTACCTGCAGACCTTGTGTATGCGCCATCTCCCCCCTGGAAAAATTTGCTTTTTCGTTTCCAGGCAAGTCGCATTGGGCGAATGCGGTATCGTC
>JAKVCB010000001.1 GCA_022448345.1 Pirellulales bacterium | reverse complement strand
TGAAGTCGGATGGCTCGATCATCAGCTGGGGGGAGGACTGGGAGGGCCAGGTCTCCAACACCCCGAGTGGTACCGACTTCACAGCTATTGCGGGTGGTGAGTATCACAGCCTGGCCCTGAAGTCGGATGGCTCGATCGTCAGCTGGGGGCGGGACAACTATAACCAGGTCACCAACACCCCCACCGGTACCGGCTTCACACACATTGCGGGGGGCGGTTACCACAGTTTGGCGTTCACGATCCCCGAGCCACACACACTGCTGTTAGCATCGCTGGCCAGCCTGGGGCTGACGTTACGCCGGCGGCGATCGGCAAGATAGCGCTTGTGTTTAAAAAGTCTTTTTGTTGACCACGTCCGCACCACACTTTTCACCCTACTGAGTCCACACCATGAAGCACTTTTCAACAAGGCAAAAGATGTTTAAANCAATCAACGCCCTGTCTATTGCGATTTCACTGTCTTTAGTTGTTGTCATGCAACCGCAGGCCTTGTCGGGTACCGTGGGGGCTATCACCAGTTGGGGGCGGGACAACTATAACCAGGTCAGCAACACCCCCACCGGTACCGACTTCACAGCTATTGCGGGGGGCAATTACCACAGCCTGGCCCTGAAGTCGGATGGCTCGATCGTTGGCTGGGGGCATGACAACTATGACCAGGTCACCAACACCCCCACCGGTACCGACTTCACAGCTATTGCGGGGGGCAGTTATCACAGCCTGGCCCTGGCCTCGGATGGCTCGATCGTCAGCTGGGGGCGGGACGACTATGGCCAGGTCACCAACACCCCCACCGGTACCGACTTCACAGCTATTGCGGGGGGCTTTGGCCACAGCCTGGCCCTGAAGTCGGATGGCTCGATCATAAGCTGGGGGCGGGACGACTATGACGCGGTCTCGGGCACCCCCACCGATACCGGCTTCACACACATTGCGGCGGGTTATCACCACAGTTTGGCCCTGAAGTCGGATGGCTCGATCGTTGACTGGGGGCGGGACAACTATTACCAGGTCAGCAACACCCCCACCGGTACCGACTTCACAGCTATTGCGGCGGGTGCGTACCACAGCCTGGCCCTGAAGTCGGATGGCTCGATCGTTGACTGGGGGAACGACTGGTTTGGCCAGGTCAGCAACACCCCGAGTGGTATCGGCTTCACAGCTATTGCGGGGGGCCGGAACCACAGCCTGGCCCTGAATTCGGATGGCTCGATCGTTGGCTGGGGGCATGACAGCTATGGCCAGGTCACCAACACCCCCACCGGTACCGGCTTCACACACATTGCGGCGGGCAGTTACCACAGTTTGGCGTTCACGATCCCCGAGCCACACACACTGCTGTTAGCATCGCTGGCCAGCATGGGGCTGACGTTACGCCGGCGGCGATCGGCAAGATAGCGCTTGCCCGATGCTAATACGGTTCGGGAGCGGCCAGCAGGGCACGCCGAGAACTCGCTGCCTCCCACCTAGAACCGATTGCGGTGGGGGCTCACTATCCGCGCCGCGGTCAATAATTGGTAGATACTAGGGGCCCTCCCCGGCCGCTACCGCGTCCGACCCTCCCGCTCTCGGCGCTCTCGGGAGGGTTGCTTCATAAACCTTTGACAATTCACAATTTAAAAGCTGCACGATGCACGACTGCTGCGCAGGAGGGTGCTCGATTCGCCCCTGTGTATGTGGTCTCTCTAAGCTGGACAGTTTCTTAGGCGAACGGCTGGTGTTAATTTGCCCGCTTGCATTCGAATGCAAGCACATTGGGCTCGCCACTTTTCACTTCTGCCGACAGTTCGCTCCGGGTGTTGTAGCCGGCGGGAATTGTCTGTGGAGGAAGGCCGGGATTACCCCCGCCTACCCCAGACCCAGCCTCCCACGCCCGAATTTCGACTCGCAGCTGCCCCGGGGGCGCAGCAAGCTGAAACGTCCCGTCGCGAATCGCCCCAAAAAACAATACCTAAACTCTCTGTAAAAAAGCAATTCCTAGGGACTATTTCCCCGTCCGTTACGATTTCGTCGGCCCCCGCCATGTTCCCTGCGGTAGGAAGTCTAGGCCCGTTAGCGTGACGCGGCGACTCGCAAGGTGGAGCGATCCTTCTCACGAGTGCCAAACCCTCTCTAAACAATGGGGGCTGCGATATTGCATACCAACGATGTCGAGTCCCGAATTAAGACTTGTGTCTTATTTCAAGATTTCAAGCAGACGACGGGAAATTGCTTCAGCGATCTCCTATCGCTCTAAATCCTTGCCACACAAGGCATTTGGCCCCCACCCCTGGAAACCAGCATCTTCTGGCACACCACTTGCTTTCCTTCCTGTCCGTCGAATTTACAAGGGATTCGTCAAATGAAAAAACAGCCCGTCACAACACGTTAGCGGCGGCTGAAGCAAAGCAGCATTCGCTGCAAACAACCAATCCACTTTGCACCGAAAAGAAGGAATACCATGGCCAGAACGAATCAAAAAAAGAACCGAAGTCTGTCTCTGCAAGTTCTCGAAGATCGCAACATGTTCGCCGGCAACGTGCTTGCAAACTTGGCTGGCACCCACTTGGCGATTTCCGGAGATGCACTCGGCAATCAGGTGGACATCACTGAAATTGCCCCCAACACGATTCAGGTGACCGGTTTGGCGGGGACGACCGTTAATGGCGCACCGATGCAGGTCTTTGCGGCATCTCTCATCGAGGATGTTACTGTTCAGTCCGGCGACGGGAGAGACCAGATAATCATCCACGACCTGTCATTGACGGACACCTCGAATGGGAATCTCAAGGTTTTCACGTCTGCGCAGGACGACCAGGTTGTCATGTGGAGAGTAGCCACATCTAACAGCATCGAAATTGACACGGGCGACCACAACGATCTGGTCAGGGTATTCCAAGTAGAAACCGATGGAATGTGGACTACAAGGTCCGGAGACGGCCATGACCTCGTCGCCTTACATGCTGTTGCGGCCAAAGAAATGGTGGTCGATACAATGGACGGCAACGATAACTTGAGGATCAATAACGCTAAAATCGGGACAGACTTGAGTGTCAATACCGATACAGAAAATGACACAGTCCAAATTGCCCGAGCGAGAATCGGAAACAATCTCCATATTCAAACGGGTCAGGGCATGGACCGCGTTCGGTTGCGGGACATCAGTGCCGGTAACGATGTTGGCTTGGACACCGGCAGTGAATCTGATTCGGCCTACCTCAACCGAGTGAAGGCCGGCCACGATGTGGTCACCAAGACTGGAGATGGCGACGACCTCCTCGTCATGGACCAGATTAAATCCTTAAACCACATTATTGTGGACACAGATTTAGGCGATGATCAGGCCTACATCACACGAGCCAAAGCCAAGGACGCCTATTTCAATACCGGTGACGGCTCAGACAACTTGTACATGTCTGATGTGAATACAGCCGGAGATCTGTTTGCCAGACTGGGTGCGGGGGACGACATTTTCCGGATCTCAAATTCCAATGCAGTGAATCCATTCTTTGATGGTGGCCCTGGGTTCGACATCATCCATGATCTTCCCAACGCTTTTGACGAAGTGTTGGCATCGATCAACTTCGAAGTGGTTATCTAGCCTCGAGCTTGATTGAGGTGGAGTCAAAGTGCTTCGGTATTTGGCGGTGTTTGTTCTGTGGATTTTCGCAGCCGTTTAATTTTGGAAAACGTGCCGACGATTCTCGGAACAACCCGCCATCCACCGAAGCCGAAGTCGAGGCCACCCACCGTCTGCAGAAGAAAGCGATCTGAGACGAGGCCCTCTATCCGCGTTATGTCAGGAGGCGCGTTGGCTGGATACCCTTCCGCTTTAGCGTGCTATACTTAGTGCCCTTTAGCGTGCTATACTTAGTGCCCTTTAGCGTGCTATACTTAGTGCCCTTTAGCTAGCCATCCGCAACTGCTACCACAAGCGAACAGCACCCATGGGAATTGAGGACAAAGAAAAAATTTTGGGACGCAGCAGCACCCGCCTCCTACACGCTTTTACGCTAGTCGAACTGCTGGTGGTGATCGCAATCATCGGCGTCTTGGTGGCGCTCCTCCTGCCGGCGGTGCAGGCTGCACGCGAGGCGGCTAGGCGAACCAACTGCATAAACAAGCTCAAGCAGGTCTGCCTGGCGGCCCACAACGCGAACGACACCCATGGCGCTCTGCCGCCCCTAGGCGGCCTTGGTATCCCTTCGAAGAATAAGGTGGCTACCGGAAAATATCGCGGCGCGAACGGTACTCTCATCTTCTTCCTGCTGCCTTTTATGGAAGGCAACGCGATCGCTAATATCGGAGCTGATTTCCACAACTGGACGCTATATGACGACTGGCTCTCCAAGCCGATCCCTGCGGTCGTTTGCCCATCCGAAACGAGCGCCGAGGGCGGCGTTTTTACCAACAACTATGGCACATGGGGAATCAGCAACTACGCGGGAAACTATCGCGTGTTTGGCAATCCCGAACTGTTCCCGGACGTACTGCATTGGGAAGGCGACTCGGAACTCGGGCGGAGCTTTACCGACGGGACCACGAACACGCTCATGTTCGCTGAGAAGGTTGGACTATGCGGCGCGTATCCCAATGGCGGCAGCCCATATCCATATAACGGCAACGGTAGCATCCACGGATATTTTCTCCCTGGGTGGGCGTGGTGCCCCGTCTTTGCCTATGGCGATCTTGACGGCAGGACAACGCGCAGTACAGATGAAGGATTCACGGGTTGGGATCAACTGTTTCAGACCGGCGCCTATCCTATCAAAGACTGTGATCCAACCAAGGCGACAAGCCCACACCCGGGCGCAATAAATATCGGCATGGCTGACGGTAGCGTGAGTACACTTGCAGACGGGATAGACTTTTACGTGTGGCATGCACTACTCACCCCCAACGGCGGCGAGGTTGGCAGGCAATGACAATAGGCAGTGTGCTAAGCAAAATCACGAGATGCCCTTCCGTACCGCGGCGCGCGATCATGGCGCTTTCTGTAATATTTTCCGGCGCAGCCTCTGGATGTGGTGACGCAGCGCCTGACAAACCCGAAACGGTGCCTGTCTCTGGATTGGTGACGCTCGACGGCCGCGCATGGCCCGCACCGGGTTCGCTTTTTTTCAGGATGGCTGAGCCCGCTGATGGCTTCCCAAAAAAATCAGGCTCTGCCGAGTTTGGCAAAGAGGGTCAATTCGTGGCGCAAACGTTTGCCAATGGAGACGGACTCATCCCAGGTCGCTATCAAGTCGGCGTGAACTGCTGGGCGGAGCCGTACAAGATGGGTGCCCCCCCGCGGAAAAGCTATGTTCCAAAGAAATATCAAGATGCCGCGACAAGCGGTTTCGAGGTGGTAGTCGATGCAAACGCCAGCGAGGGAATCTCGTTGAAGTTTGATGTGCAGTTGAATTAACGAGCCCCGATTTCAAAACCACCGAAGCCTCCTCCAAACCAGATTATATCTATTGGTCTTTGCGTCGCTAATGAGCCACCGTAGCGTCGCATACGACGCTACGATTTCGCGATCTTTCTTTTGTCATGTGCGATGCGGTGCAGGCCGGTGCGACTGGTTGCTGCACCGTTTTTTGTTCCGCTGGCTCCACGCTCCCGCCGCCGCTTGCCATCAATTAGACCACCATCTCGTGAACAACTGACAATCTTAACAGACTGTCTACGAGTTGTGGCAAGGTCTAGTGGGAGGACTATTAGAAAAACAATCCAGAGCATTCCAAGAACAAATAGGCACTCAAGGTGGCTTATTGCCAGTACCATCTGAGATGTGATGCCAAAACGTTGTTGGCTGCATACGCAGAAGTAATTGAATGCTACGGGCGCCCCAATGAACATCACACTTGGACCGAGCATGGCCAACGGGTGTACTCAGCAGAACAGGACGGCAAGACCAAAGCCTAAGACAGGCACAAAGCTTAAGGTACTTGACACGATTTTCCTGTAGCAAAATCTTAGTGAAAAATATGGGCTAGTGTGCAAGGCAAGGAATGACAACAATTGAGCTGAGCCGAATTCAGCCACCTAAGTATTGGCAACTTCCAAGGGCCCGCCCATGGCAACCGATGACAAATGCTGTACGATCGCACCTTATTTTAGGGTCCATGAGGGCCAGCTCGATGCATTTCGCCAGTTGTGTGGGCGGTTTGTCGCGGCGACCCACAAGGAACCAAAGTGCCTCTATTACGGATTTTGCTTCGACCGGAATGTCGCCCACTGCCGGGAAGGCTATGAGGATGCGGAAGCGCTGTTGTTGCATGCCCAGCGCATCCGTCCATTGATTGAAGAAGCTCTCACCATCTCTGAGTTGATGCGTCTGGAGGTCCACGGTCCCGAGCAAGAGCTAAACCTGTTGCGAGAGCCGCTAGCCGGATTGAAGCCGCAATTCTTCGTGTTGGAATACGGGTTCCGACGTTAGGA
Source organism: Pirellulales bacterium (assembly GCA_022448345.1). GTDB lineage: Bacteria > Planctomycetota > Planctomycetia > Pirellulales > Lacipirellulaceae > JAKVCB01. Next base: position 22,328 of record JAKVCB010000001.1, on the reverse strand, counting down.
CGAATTCACGACGTTGCGGGTACGGCTCCCGATATGGCAATTATTTCCTTGCAGGGCGTTTCGATAGGCTTTCGCGGGCCTAATTTACTGGACGACGTCCATTGTCAGGTCGAAGCGGGCGGGCGAATTGGGCTCTTGGGGAGAAACGGTGCCGGCAAGTCAACGCTCCTGAAGATGATTCGTGGCGACATTCAGCCCGACCATGGCACCGTCACGCTGGCCAACAGCGCCCAGGCCAGTTACCTCCAACAAGACGTTCCCCAGTGTGCGAACCAAACTGTCACCGAGGTTGTCGCCGCCGGATTGGGCGATCTCCACCAAGGTGCCGACTTGGGCTGGGAAGCCGAGCACATGGTAGCGCAAACGCTCTCGCAAATGGAGCTTGACCCCGCAGCGCTGGTCGAGACGCTCTCCTCGGGCATGAAACGGCGCGTATTATTGGCGCGGGCCATCGCCAGTCGTCCCGAAGTATTGCTATTGGACGAGCCTACAAACCATTTGGATATCGAAGCAATTCGCTGGTTGGAACGTTTCCTCTTGAGCTGGCTGGGGACGCTTATCTTTGTGACGCACGATCGCATGTTTTTGCGCACGGTGGCCACCCGCATCCTGGAGATCGATCGTGGACGTCTCTTCGACTGGTCCTGCGATTACGATACCTTCCTGCGCCGCAAAGATGGGGTGCTGGCCGCCCAAGAAAAACAGGATGCCCTGTTTGACAAAAAGTTAGCTAAGGAGGAAGCGTGGATTCGTCAGGGCATCAAAGCCCGCCGCACTCGAAACGAGGGCCGGGTACGATCGCTGAAAAAGATGCGCGAGCAACGCCGCCTTCGCCGCGACGAACCGGGCGTGGCCCAGATGACCATCCAATCTGGCAAGCGTAGCGGCGCCCTGGTAGCCGAACTGAAGAACGTGACATTCGCCTATCCTGACCAACCGATTCTGAATGACTTCTCGACGATGATTATGCGCGGTGACAAGATTGGCATCATGGGTCCCAATGGTGCGGGCAAGACAACGTTGCTAAAAATATTGCTTGGCGAACTTCAACCGGATTGTGGCTCCGTCCGCACGGGCACAAACCTGGCCGTCTCGTATTTTGATCAGTTGCGTGATCAGTTAAACGAAGACGAGACAATCGAGCAAAATGTAGGGCGAGGGCGTGCAAGCATTTCGGTTGGTGGCAAGGAAAAGCATATTATCGGCTATCTGCAGGAGTTCTTATTTTCGCCAGATCAGGCACGCACGATGGTCAAGTTTTTGTCGGGCGGCGAGCGAAATCGAGTATTGCTAGCACGATTATTCGCCCGAGCGGCCAATGTGATCGTCCTGGATGAACCGACAAACGACCTCGATACCGAAACACTCGAGATGCTCGAATCAAAACTGGTCGATTACGATGGCACAATTCTTTTGGTCAGCCACGACCGTACGTTTCTCAATAATGTTGTTTCGAGCACAATCGTGTTTGAATCACAGGGAGTCCGTGAGTATGTGGGCGGCTACGACGACTGGCTTGCGCAGCGGCCGTCAGCGCCAGACGTTGGAGCAGTGGAACAACGGAGGGCAGACAAAGACAAGCGGCAGACCGGGCGGTCCGCCGGAAAAAAGAAGCTGAACTACAAGGAGCAGCGAGAGCTGGAAGCCTTGCCTCAAAAAATCGAGTCGCTGGAAACGCGCGCAGCCCAATGGCACCTATCGATGGCGGAGCCGGGGTTTTATCAACGATCGAGTCCAGAAATTGCCGCCGATCAGCAGCAACTTCACGAAATCGAAGCGCAATTGGCCGCTGCCTACGCACGATGGGAGGAACTGGAATGTTCGTTGGAGGGCAACGAATGAAATGGCAACCTGTCGTACGGGATCGGTGTGCACCGTGGGAAGTTGCTTGACCAATCCACATTGGGCCCCGCACAGCTACCGGACCCAATACAGTTGTCTTCGGCTCCGAGCATTTAACTGTACGCGATACGGCTTGCGAAGGCGTGGCCCTTAACTTGGTCGGCGTGGCCGTGATGGCGACAATCTCGTATTTTCTGTTTGCGTAACCCGCTCCGTCACCTTGCAAAGCAAGTGGCCATCCTTCATCACCAGCGTAGCGGTACGATTAACTAAAACCAGTTTTAAAAATTGGCTTGGGGCCACAATCCTCGGGGACCTCACCGCCGGCAAAGGGTTTCGATATAGGTCCTAGCTGACAAAGGCCAACCCGTAAAAGATCCAGCCCGTCAGGGCAGTCAACAACATGTCGAGAGCCGCTAGCCGCGCCCAGAATATGTGGCTAGAGCTGTGGTCGCCCGGACGAGGTGGTTTGGGAAACAACTTCCAAGCCCGGTAGATGACCCACGGCCACAACAAAGTTGTCGTGATCGCAAAGAAAAGGTGCGTGTAGAGGGCCCGCCAGACCCACGGATCCACTGGCCCCCCTGGCGCGCCGGCGGCCCGATCCTGCCAGCCGTAAAGGCGGATATCGATCTCAAATGCCGACACGACAATGACGAGTGCCCCGGCCAGCACGAGCTGCACCCTCTTGTGAAGCAAAAATTTACGCCGACGGCGCACCTGGTAGATGCTCCAAATCATGACTGAAGTCACTGCAATCATCGCCACAAATACCACGTCGAGCATCAGCGATGCACGGGTACCCAAAAACCCATCCCAACCTGGGAATCCTACCCCCTCAAAGTTGGCCACCGGAAGTGAAATTCGCAATGTGCCGTGAATGTCCTTCTCCTTATTATTACAACTTGTCCTGGAAGAATTCCAACCCGCGCCCATAGGTGCCGGTCGCAACAGCTACCTGGGGCAACACGGGCGTAGAATTCGGTAGTGGTCAGTTTGGCTTCAAGGTAGAATGGGTGACCGGAGCCCCGTCATTGGCGATGGCCCCAACACCAACCACATCGACCAGTGGGTCACTCGTCATTAGTTCATTGTCACACTCGTCACGGGTCACCGGACATGGGTCACTGCGGGGTCTGCTAGCGCTGAAACCATCACTGCCCGATAATCCACGATAAACGGTGTCATGGGCCACGTCCAGAAACCCTGTGGCTGCAGTGGCCTGAAGTCTGTTAAACTGTGTACCTACGAACTGTGGGGCGTTAACGCGGAGAGCTTGAGTTGCAACTACTTCGAGAATTGATGAAATTACAGGAAGAGCACGGATTCCTCGAGGATCTGGTGCTACGGCAACTCTCCAAAAGCCGACGCGTACCCCTGTACCGACTGGAAGAGCTCGTCAGTTTTTATCCAGCTTTCCGCCGCACCCCACCTGCCAAGACCGTGGTACACGTTTGCCGTGACGTTACCTGTATGATGGGCGGCTGCGAAAGTCAAACGGCCCTGCTTCGCGAGCGGATCGCGGGCCAAGACGATGTCGAGATCCACGAGGTTTCTTGCCTGGGCCGGTGCGACACTGCACCTGCGGTGACGATTAACGAAGTCCCGGTCGCTTCCAGCTTGCCCGAGCAACTTCTGGATTGGATGGAAGGCCGCGCCACGCTACCGGCCAACAGGCCCGCGACTGATTCCCGCCCGCGGAGGTGCGATCCGTACCCGTCGGCAGACGAGAGGTACGCTACGGTCCGGCGAATGGGGCTAGATGCCGATGAGATCATCTCACGACTCGATGCTTCCGGCTTGCGCGGAATGGGCGGAGCCGGCTTCCCCACAGGTCGCAAGTGGGCGCTCGTTCGCAACGAGCAAGCCGACACGAAATACGTAATTTGCAACGCAGACGAAAGCGAGCCGGGCACTTTTAAGGATCGGGCCATCCTCGAAGAACTGCCGCACCTGGTCATTGAGGGCATGTTGCTGGCGGCTCTTACAGTGGGAGCCGAGGTGGGAATCGTGTATCTGCGGCACGAGTACGAGAGGGAGCGGCGTGCGTTGCAAGACGCGATCGACGCCGCGCGCGCCCGCGGCGTCTTGGGCAACGATGCGGCCGGTACGGGACGCACTTTCGAGATAGAAATCTTCGTCTCGCCAGGCGGCTACATCCTCGGTGAAGAAACGGCCCTGCTAGAAGCGCTGGAGGATAAACGAGGCGAACCGCGCAACAAGCCGCCTTATCCGGGACAATACGGTCTATGGGGCCGGCCGACGCTGATCAACAACGTCGAAACCTTCGCATTCGCAACAACAATCGTGCACTACGGAGCCGATTGGTGGAAGGCGGAGGGCAACGGCCAGTTCGATGGACTCAAGTTCGTTTCGGTTTCGGGCGATGTGACGGCGCCCGGCGTCTTTGAGATTCCGATCGGCACCACCGTCAACGAACTGATCGAATTAGCCGGCGGCATGACCAAGGGCGATTCGCTGCAGGCGTTTTTGCCCGGCGGTGCAAGTTCAAACTTCCTGCCGGCTTCCAAGGCCGACACCGCGCTCGACTTCGACGCGATGAAAGCCGCTGGCAGCATGCTCGGTACGGGGGCCGTCATCGTCATCGGCCAGCGCCACAACCTGTTTGAGTTGGCCACGAACATCGTGCGGTTTTTTCGCAACGAATCGTGCGGCAAATGCGTGCCATGCCGACTTGGCAGCGAGCAAGCAGTCACGATTCTGGAAAGCGTAGTTGGCGGCGCGAGTGCATCCGAGCTTGATGTCCTTCCCGATTTGGGCGCGACCCTTGAGCAAACATCGATCTGTGGCCTGGGCCAGGTTGCGCTGAACCCGGTCCTGTCGCTATTGTCGAACATCCCGAATGCTGTTCCCAAGAGTGAGTAGATGATTTCGCAAGAACCCCCTATTACCCTGACCATTGACGGGCGCGAAGTTTCAGTTCCCAAAGGAACTTCCATCTGGCAAGCTGCGAAAAACGCAGGCATCGCAATTCCCGTGCTTTGTCATTCGGAGCGGATGGATCCAGTGGGCGTCTGCCGGATGTGTGTCGTCGACGTTGGCGAACGGGTCTTGGCCGCTTCCTGTGTCCGCGAGTGTGCCCAGGGAATGTCGGTCGAAACCAATTCGGAAAAGGTAGTAGGGCATCGCCGAATGCTCACGCAATTATTGCTAAGCGAACACCCAACACCCTGCCAACGCGAGACGACCACAGCTGATTGCGAACTCGAACAACTCGGCCGGCAGTACGGATTGATCGATGGCGCCGCTCCGCTTGCTCAAGGTAATCAGCGAGGTCAGGACAAATCGTCTCCTGTCATCGCTGTCGATCATCAGGCCTGCATCCTCTGCGATCGCTGCATTCGCGCGTGCAACGAGATTCAGTCGAACAACGTAATCGGACGAAGCGGCAAAGGCTTTGCGGCTCAGATCGGATTCGACCTGAACAATCCGATGGGCAATAGCACGTGCGTATCGTGTGGAGAGTGTGCGGCATCGTGCCCAACTGGCGCGCTCACGCAGCAGACCATCACCTTGCCGGTGCTGCCTGCGAAGGAAATGCGTGCGGTCGATTCTGTGTGTCCCTATTGTGGTGTTGGGTGTGCGATCACCTTCCACACTAAGGACAATAAAATTGTGATGGCAAATGGGCGGGAGAGTCCGGTCAACCATGGCCGCCTGTGCGTGAAGGGGCGTTACGGTTGGGACTATCCGATGCATCCCCAGCGGCTGACGAAGCCCTTGATCCGCCGCACAAATGCTTACCCAAAGGGCCCGCTCTCCAGTGAGGTCAAGGAGTCGGTGAGCCGGCGAGCCGGCAGCGTGGTGGACTACGACGAGGTCATGCCGGCCTTTCGGGAGGCCACCTGGGAGGAAGCGCTTGAACTGGTAGGCAAGCAGCTGCGGGCGATCAAGACAGAAAGCGGTGGCGGGGCCCTAGCCGGATTTGGCTCTGCAAAATGCTCCAACGAAGAAGCCTACTTGTTTCAGAAGCTCGTGCGAGCTGGCTTCGGTACGAATAATGTTGATCACTGCACGCGGCTGTGCCACGCTTCGTCCGTTGCGGCGCTGATGGAGACCATCGGTTCAGGGGCAGTGACGAATGTGTTTGCAGACGTGGAGCGAGCCTCGGTGGCGCTCGTCACGGGCAGTAACGCAACGACTAATCATCCGGTTGCGGCAACGTTTATCAAAGAAGCCGCCGGCCGCGGCACCAAGCTGATCGTAGTCGATGTGCGGCGACATCAACTTGCTGACTTCGCAACCCACTTCGCCCAAATCAAACCCGGTAGTGACGTCGCGTTCTACAATGGAGTCATGCACACCTTGATCTCCGAAGGCCTCGTTGACGAAGCGTATATCGACACATCGACCGAGGACTTTGCAGACCTCAAGAGGATGTTGCTGGCTGATTACTCGCCCGAACAGGCCTCCTTGATTTGCGGCGTGCCGGCGGATCAGATCCGGGCCATCGCCCGCACGATTGGTGAAGCCACACCTCACGGTGGCGGCGGTAGCATGATCGTCTTCTGGGGCATGGGAATCTCGCAGCATACCCACGGGACCGACAACGCCCGGTGCCTGATCTCGCTATGCCTGATGACAGGAAACATGGGCAAGCCAGGATCCGGACTGCATCCGCTGCGCGGTCAAAACAACGTGCAAGGGGCTAGCGATGCAGGGTTGATTCCCATGGTATTTCCCGACTATCAGTCCGTCTCCGACGACGCAATTCGCAAAAAGTTTGAAATGGCATGGGGAACGGACCTTGATCCGAAACCGGGGCTTACGGTCGTCGAAATTATGATGGGCGCGCTCGCCAAAGAGGTGCGTGGGATGTATATCCTGGGCGAAAACCCTTTCATTTCGGATCCCAATAGCAATAAGGTGCGCAAGGCGCTGGCTGCACTCGATTTTTTGGTGGTGCAGGATATTTTCCTTACCGAGACGGCCGAATTTGCCGACGTGATTCTTCCGGCGAGCAGTTACTTCGAGAAAACGGGAACCTACACCAATACGGACCGTCGCGTGCAAGTCGGACGCCCCGTACTCGATTCGCCTGGCGAGGCGCGCCAGGATTGGGAAATCATTTGCGACGTTGCCAAAAGTGTGGGCCTGGACATGCAATACCAGTCCACGGACGAAGTGTTTGAGGAATTTGTGTCTTTGACCAGCAGCTATGCGGGCCTCACGCACGCAAATCTGGGATCGACAGGCAAGCTCTGGCCTTGCCCCAACCCGGAAACGGAAGATGGCATTCAGATTTTGTTTGGCGACGGATTTCCGACGGATTCTGGACGCGGCCGCTTTGTTCCCTGTCCCTACACGCCGGCCGATGAGTTACCCGACGAGGAGTATCCACTTGTACTCAACACGGGGCGGGTGTTGGAGCATTGGCACACCGGCAGCATGACCCGGCGGAGTCACGCGCTAAATTCACTAGAGCCGGACGCATTTGCCACTATGAATCCAGACGACATCATCAAATTTGGACTGGAAATTGGAAAACCGATCACGGTCAGCAGCCGTCGCGGGACAATTCAGCTAAACGTCCGCTCCGATGATTCCGTCGAAGCTGGATGTGTGTTCATTCCCTTCCACTTCCGCGAAGCAGCGGCAAACGTGCTGACCACCGACGCGTTGGATCCCCACGGCAAGATCCCTGAGTTTAAGTTCTGCGCTGTGCGCGCCGAGCCCGTACTGACAGGCAAGTAACTCTTAAATATTGCTTCGCACCTGCTGGCTGCATCACGGGTTGCCCGAGTCAACAAAAGGGGAGGAAGAAGCACGCGATCGAGCCAAGCCGCTACCCTCGTGCTGATTTCATTGAAGGCGCATAGATCAAGCGGCCCAACGGAGACGTTGTACGGCTGTCCCTGAGTACGGGCCAGTGTCAAGCAAGAGAACTACTGGTCGATGAACTTTGGCAATTGCCTAATATGCGTATTCTCAATTCTTGCTGGAAGATTTTTCCCATGCTTCGATCACCCGTTCCACAATCTCATTGGCTCCAATGTCTTTTTTAATCTCGGAAAATACAGTTGGACCATCTCCCCGCATCAACTTGCTGTCTCGCTCCATCACGGATAAATCTGCTCCAACGGCGTCGGCCAAATCGACTTTATTAATGACCAACAAGTCAGATTGTGTAATGCCGGGGCCACCCTTGCGCGGAATTTTGTCTCCACCTGCTACATCAATAACGTAGATCGTGTAGTCTGCAAGTTCCCTACTGAAATCGGCTGCCAAATTATCACCACCTGATTCCAACATTAATATCTGTGGTTTGAACTCCTCTGACAACTCAGTCAGTGCCAACAAGTTTGCAGAAATGTCTTCACGTATTGCCGCGTGTGGACAACCGCCGGTCTCGACAGCGCGGATTCGGTCAGCTGCGAGTGCTTGGTTAGCTGTCAGGAATTCAGCGTCTTCACGCGTAAATATGTCATTAGTCACAACGGCAATGTTATAGTTGTCACGAAGAGCTTGACAAAGAGACAGCAATAATGCTGTCTTGCCGGTGCCGACTGGGCCTCCAATTCCAACGGTAAAAGCTCGTTGGTCGAAATCTCGTGTTAATAGCACTTTCCCCCGCTCTGCAAACGTTCCAGGATGTTCCAGTTGCTCGTGGGTGTGACCGTGGTCATGATCGTGGTGATGTGATGGATCGTGCATCTATTTTCTCTTTCTTGGCTGTATCGCCTTGCATTAACTTTGAAATAAACGTGAATAGACCCGATCGTGGGTCGCTTGCATTAATTCGATGAGCGGAGCAGTCTGGCACGTTTCAGCCACTTCGGAATTGGCAAAGTCATCCACAAGGTCTGTGACCAAGCTGCTGAATTCGTGCTGTATTGCATGCCCATACATGGGCCCAACGATACCTAGTCTTATTGCACTCGAAATAAGACTGCGCAACGTCATGAATAGAAACAATTGCAACGTTTCGCGCTGGTCACCATTCAAACACGCAAGGCACCGCCCAAAAACAGGTGCATAATGACATGGTAGTCGTTCAGACTGAATCACCTCTGACAACATCCTTATTTTGTTACAGGCAAAAACTTTGTCGACCGTGTTCAAAAAAGCCTGCCCCTGGCGGCGGCTTGCCCGGTTGGCTACGTGACTGTTGAGAAAAGAATCGCAGATCCGATCCAGCTTACAGAACTCCTCTTCACGATGCGCGGCCCTCACCAAAGGCAGGCTGCCATATGCTACTTGCGTAAGGGCATCCCCCACAAATCGTTCGAGCGTGGCTGCATCCGCCACCGTGCCCCATTTCATCGCCGACTCTAATCCATTGCTATGAGCAAACCCCCCCACGGGAAATCCAGAATCGGAAATCTGTAGTAGGAGCAAAGACCGCTTAGTGTCAAATCTCCCCTGCAGCTCATCCACGGAAAAATCATCTTCATGAATCATAGAGAATTTCCGAGCCTGTTTGACCACAATATACGGCAGCTTGGGTAAGCTGCGGGTTATGTCGGGGATTTGAACATTTTCAGCACGCCTAGCCTGCAACTTTACCGAATAACCGTATCGTACAAGCAGTCCAAAAGTACCAGTTGGAATTACCGGCACGGAATTGTTTTCGTGCCTAGCTCGATAGTCTGGCCAGAGTGGCAATGGATTTACCACTAACTAGGCTATCTTTTCAAGGAGGAAAACCGTGAAATTTTCTTTATTTATCGGTGCATTGGTCCTTGGCCAAGCCACCGGCGCTTATGGCCAAGACACCTACACGCAAAACAGTGCCAGCCTTTTAGGGATTGAGCAATTGCATGCAGAGTCAGCCTCCAATCCCGTCGCGCACTCGTACTTTAACGAAGGCGATGTGGTGGAATCGTCGTTGAGCCTTTGCAGCTCAGCATGCGACTGCGGCTCGACTTGCGACTGCGGCTCAGGATGTGCTGGAAACGTAAAATCAGGTTGCTGTGGGCGCAAGTTCTCCTGGGGCAAAGACACGTATGTGACAGTCGGCGCTGGCATTCGACTTAGTTACAACGCGCGGGAAGGTGCCAACCAATCGGGTAACGGCGGAACCCAGCAAGATTTTAAAGTCGATAGTGCCCGCCTTTATGTCAACGGCCAAGGCCACAAGCGCATCGGCTTCGAATTCAACACCGACCTCAATGGCACCCAGGGTTTTGACTACGAAGGCGGCACCTTTGGGTCACAGAACACGGGTGAAATGAGAATACTCGATGCGATCCTAAAATTCCAGCTTACTGACCACATCCACCTTTGGACTGGCCGAATGTTGCCGCCAAGTGACCGGTCCAACCTTAGTGGCCCTTTCTATGCTAACGTGTGGAACTTCCCCTTTGCTCAATTCGGATACCCCAATATTTTCCAGGGACGCGACGATGGGGCTGCCTTGTGGGGCGAATACGGAGGCGGTGTATTCAAATGGCAAGCAGGTCTGTTTGAAGGAGAGAGCACTGGCAGCGGAGTGGTCCACGGGCATCCTAATACAGACAACCTCATGTTCAGCGGTCGGGTCGTACTTAATTTGCTCGACCCAGAGCCCGGGTATTACAACTCAAGTACCTACTACGGCGCAAAGGACATCCTGGCGATTGGGGCTACCGTGATGCATCGTTCGGACGCCCACAATAACATCGCGGCAACCGACTTCGTCGACTACACAGGCTGGAGCATTGACGGGCTTTTTGAAACCAAGCTCTCAAACGACGGCGTCGTCACATTCGAAGCGGCTTACCACAACTTTGACGACAATGACGGTCTCCCCAGGGTAACTTTACCGCCATCGGGTGGAAATCGTCAAGGAGAAAGCTACTTCTTATTGAGCAGCTATCTCTTCCCAAAAAAGTGGTGCTTACTTGGCGTTCCTGGACAGTTTCAAGTCGCGGGAAGATACCAAAACTATGACCGAGACAGTATCGCCGGCCTCGGTGGCGGTATAGACGAACAAATTGACTCGCAGATCAACTATATCATGTTCGGTCACAACGCACGGATTTCTGCTGTTTGGTCTCAACTTGATAGGCCTACGTCATCCAACATGGACACATTCACAATGGGTACGCAGGTACAGTTCTAAGCCCACCACTTAGGACTGATTGAGAACACGTAACTACAAATCGCCGGAATGCTTAGTTGCTTCGCAACCGCATTTCGGCGATTTTTTTATGTGCATGCAACTATCGCACTCTCTGCACGTTTCCTAAGCACCATTTGTCGCTTTGCCATGATTCATCGGGAAATTCAGCAGCCAATCCTTCTCGGCACATGATTTGCTCTTATGGAATGTTTGCTTCGCCCAAGAGGCCCAAAGCCCGTTTGGCGATTCCTTCATGCTGTAAACTCAAAATCAAGGTGGTGAGATGAGAAAAACTCTTTTGCTGTTCGTTCTGCTGTGCATGGTGACAACCGGTTGTGGAAAAAAAGCGACCGATGGGTCGGGTGAGGTCTCTTCGGCTGATGAAAGTTCATCTGAAGACACTGTCAAGATTGGCATTCTGCATTCCCTTTCTGGAACTATGGCAATTTCGGAAACTTCTCTTCGCGATGTTGTGCTCATGGCCGTCGAAGAGATTAACTCATCTGGCGGTGTTCTTGGCAAGCAAATTGAGCCGGTTGCCGTTGATCCTGCCAGTGATTGGGACTTATTTGCAGAAAAAGCAAAAGACCTGATTAACAGCGACAAAGTCTCGGTCACTTTTGGCTGCTGGACGTCGGTGAGCCGAAAGTCCGTTTTGCCGGTCTTTGAAGAGTATAACTCGCTGCTATTTTATCCCGTTCAGTACGAGGGCGAAGAGCAGTCTTTGAACGTTTTCTATACGGGTGCAACACCCAATCAGCAACTGATTCCGGCAGCCGAGTATTTAATGAGTGAAGATGGCGGCAATTGCAAGAAGTTTTACCTACTGGGAACGGACTATGTGTTCCCTCGCACGGCAAACAAAGTACTTAAGGCATTCCTTAAGAGCACGGGTGTAGCCGACGAGGACATCATTGAAGAATACACACCGTTCCATCACCAAGATTACCAAACGATTGTCGGTAAGATTAAGGCCTTCGCTGCGGGGGGGGACGCGTGCATTTTGTCCACAATTAACGGCGATAGTAACGTGCCCTTCTATAAGGAGTTCGCTAATCAAGGACTGACTTCCTCAGACTGTCCGATCATGGCTTTTTCAGTTGCCGAGGACGAACTTCGTGCAATGGATGTTCCACCGTTGGTTGGGCATTTGGCAGCTTGGAACTATTTCCAAAGTCTTGACCTAGCCGAGAATGCTAAGTTTGTGGCGAACTTTAAAGCATACTGCGAGAAAGAGAGCCTACCGGGTGGCAACAGTCGTGTGACGGATGACCCCATCGAAGCCGCATATTTTGGCGTCTATGTTTGGAAGGCTGCTGTCGAAAAAGCTGGAAGCTTTGATGTTGATAAGGTGCGAGCAGCCGTATATGGCTTAGAGTTTGATGCGCCTGGCGGCCCAAAAAAGATGCATGATTCAAATCAGCACACGCATAAACCCGTGTACATTGGCGAAATCCTGGCGAATGGGCAATTTCAAATTGTCTATCAAACGGACGACCTCGTCGTGCCAGATTCCTACAGTAGCTATCTACATACCGATGGCAATGTCCCAGCCCCCACGGGCGGGCCCTAGTTTGCAAGTTACTTCTTTAAGTTTGGGAATTGTCATTTCCGGCACCGACCACTGCCTTTTATCGGCGGTGGTCGGGGCGCTGGAGACTAATTAGATGCCCGCTAGAAATTCTGGAAAGTATTGCTTTTGCGTCGTGTCATCGGACACTTAAATCCAGCCACCCGTGGGCGTTTTGACTATGCCACCGTTATAGCAGGTGGCGTCGCATTTTGTTTGCCACAATCCCTCAGCAGTAAGTACGCAAATAGAATGCTTGAGGGCAAGTGGTCGGGCCAAATTGCCCGGCCGCAACTTTTTGTAAGCGCCCAGTGACGGCTGTTTAGGTACGTTTTTTGTAGAATAGTCAACGGATAAGACCTGAAGTTCATGCATTGGTGGCGGATTCATGCATTGCTTTAGTAGGCGGACTGCTCCCTTGTCGATTGCAATCGCAATCGTGGCGCTAAGCTACTTGCCTGCACACAACTTGTTAGCAGACGACGCAGGTGCTCATGATGCGGCAATTCGAATCGAACTCGCAAAATTGGCAGATTCCAGCAGTGAGGTTCGCGCCGCAGCAATCGAGTTATTAGCCTCGGCCAAAGATGGACGCGTGGGCCAGACGCTGGAGGCTTTCCGTCTGGGAAGTCTGAAACTTTGGAAACAACGGTTGGTCGTTGCGTCTCCCGTCAAAGGCGAGGATGGCAGCTTCTCTCTGAAGGATGCTCTGAGCGGTCAACCCATAGTCGAAGGCGGCAAGCCGGCAAAAGCACCAGAGAGCGGCCTTATCACTCTTGCTGCATCACGGAAAGAGCGAAGAGACCTTGTCATCGCCATCCGTTTTCTTGCACTCTATTCTGCTGACCAGCCGACACGACTGAGCGCAGTGAGAAAGCTGGGCGATCTTAAGAATATCGCAGCCATTGATAACCTAGAGGAGATCATCGCAAGCGACACCGATGCTCAGGTTGTCTACCGCGCTAGAGAAAGTGTGGCGTTACTCCATCTGGGGAATTCAGCAGCCAAATTGAGTCTGCGTCGTACAGCCGCCAAGCTTTTAGGTGAAATGGGAAGTGCTCGAGCTGCTCCACTGCTAGTACGATTGCTCGAGGAAGACGACTCTTCGTCGAGTCAGCTAGACCCCCCTACAAGGGCAGTCTGCCGAACATCCCTGTCGCAGGTTGAGTCCTACCAGCGACGTGTTCGCATGCTGGAGTACATCTTCAGTGGACTGTCACTTGGGTCAGTTCTGATCCTCATGGCACTGGGACTATCAATCGTTTTTGGCCAAATGGGCGTGATTAATATGGCTCATGGTGAGTTGATGATGATTGGTGCCTACGCGACCTACGAGGTCCAACAAGCATTCGGTCACTCGATGCCCGACAATCCGGTCAACCTATTTTTTCTTGTCGCATTGCCCGTTTCGTTTTTGGTGGCTGGGTTAGTAGGGTGGCTTATGGAAAAACTAGTTGTTCGACATCTCTACCACCGACCGCTGGAAACGTTACTGGCAACGTGGGGCTTGGGCCTGATGCTGATTCAAGTCGTTCGAATCCGGTACGGTGACAACATTGGAGTCAATAGTCCGTCCTGGTTGGTTGGTGGTGTTGAAGTAATCCAAGATTTCCACGTTTCATATAACCGGCTGTTCATTATCGGACTCACTTCTGCTTGCGTAGCGTTTGTCTATTGGTTGCTGAATTGTACAAAGCGTGGCTTGTTGCTGCGAGCGACGGTGCAAAATCGCGAGATGGCCGCAGCACTTGGAGTCAACACAAGGTACGAAGATGAATTTACGTTTGCCTTTGGTGCAGGACTCGCCGGCATAGCCGGCTGTGCGTTGACATTGATCGGCGGGGTCACACCCGACATGGGGCAGAACTACATTGTCGATTCATTTCTGGTCGTCGTAACTGGCGGTGTGGGAGAAATTGCGGGCGCGGTTTGGGCAGGGCTTGGATTGGGTGTTCTGACAAAAATTCTCGAACCTATTTTTTCAACGATTTGGGCCCGGGTCATTATCTTAGCGCTGGTTGTGGCATTTATTCAGTATCGCCCAGAGGGATTGTTTCCACCCAAGGGAAGATTGGCCGATGATTGACACGGTGAACAAGTTGGTCACACCTTTGAGGTTGTGTTCGCGTGACTACGCAGTGTGGATGGCTCTCGCTTGCGGAATTGCAGTTCCCTGCCTATATCTCGTCGGCTGGATCAGCATCGACACGGTGAACATGCTAGGCCGCTACCTGGCCCTTGCATTGGTTGCGATTAGCCTCGATTTGGTGTGGGGCTACACTGGGATGCTCTGTTTGTGCCAGTCGCTCTTCTTTGCACTTGGCGGATACGCAATGGGCATGTACCTCGCACATCATGGAGGCCCCGAAGGACTTATCGATCACGCTGGTTGGAAGATTCCCGCCTGCCTATACGTCGTCTATCCCTACGGAGTTGGTGAATTGCCAGGCGACGCAATGACCCCATGGTTTTGGAAACCGTTCTATTCCCTTCCAGGAACTGTGGCTCTCGGGTTAATCATCCCTGGAATGGTCGCGCTGGTCATCGGATTCTTTGTCTTCCGCAGTCGCGTTCGTGGAGTGTTTTTTGCCGTGTTGACTCAAGCCGTAACCCTTGCAGCTTGGTTAATCTTCTGCATGAACAACATGAAGCTTTGCGGTACTAATGGACTCACTCGGTTTGATCAACTCGCGGGATTCCAACTCAGCGATCCGAATACTCGTCTTGGTCTTTACATGATTACTTTAGGATCACTGTCAGTAGTGTATTGGCTCTGCTGGTTGATAATCAAATCGCGACTTGGGCGTGTACTCGTTGCGATTCGCGACAATGAAAAAAGACTCCGGTTTGTGGGCTACAAACCGTATTTGTTCAAGATGTTTATCTTCTCGGTTTCGGCAATGATTGCCGGTCTCGGAGGCATGCTTTATGCTCCACAGATGGGCATTTTCACGCCCACCAATATGGAAGTACGCGAGTCGATCCTCGTGGTAGTATGGGTTGCTGTGGGCGGTCGAGGAACACTCAGCGGCCCGATTGCTGGAACTCTGCTAGTGAACTTGCTGTACAACCTGCTAACGTCGCGACAGGAATTCTTTTGGTTTCTCCAAGACTACCTAGCACCGGCTACGTATGACAAACTCGTCTGGAGCCCCGACTACTGGCCATTTGTACTAGGGGGGCTATTCATCATTGTTGTCCTCTATTTGCCTAAAGGAATCACCAGCATATGGAGATGGTGGACGACTCCAAAAACAAATGTGGTGGTGCCATGAGTGGTCCTCGCGCAGTTTTTTGCCGTCCTAATGAGTTGTCCCGCGATAGTCGGTTATCTTCATTTTTGATTTACCTGGAGGGCGTCACGGTAGTCTTCGATGGGTTCAAGGCGCTTGATATCGATCTATTCGGCATCCATTACAACGAATTGCGTGTTGTGATTGGTCCCAATGGAGCGGGAAAAACCACCATGTGTGATGTAATTAGTGGGAAAACAAGAGTTACCGATGGCAAGCTGTTTTGGCAAGGCAATGAAATCTCCAATGCACACGACATAGCGATGTCGCGATTAGGGGTAGGGCGGAAATTCCAGACCCCCTCGGTCTTTGATAGCCTTACCGTGTTTGAGAATCTCGAATTGGCGTTACCCAATCGGCAGACAGATTTTTTTCGCAACCTGTGGGGAAAAACAACTTCTGACGAGGAAGACAAGATTCACCAGATGATGGGTAGAGTCCATCTGACGCATCAGGCTGACGTCCAAGCGAGCTTATTGAGCCATGGCCAGCGGCAGTGCCTGGAAATTATTATGCTGGTGCTTGCCGAACCGGACCTCTTGTTAGTGGACGAACCTGCAGCAGGCCTATCCGATGAAGAGACGAGCCTGATGGCGGAGTTGCTGCTGGAGCTACGTGGACAGCACTCGATTATCGTCATTGAGCACGACATGGATTTCGTTCGTCGCCTTGACGCTGGCGTCACAGTACTGAATGAGGGCCAAATCATGGCGGAGGGATACATGAAAGAAATCCAAGCCAATCCCGAAGTTATAGAGGCTTACCTTGGCCGCTAGTGCAAGGTGCACACGCACCGAGAGAGACTCGCGAATTGCCGTTTTCCTGGCAGTCCCCAAGGAAATTCACAATTCCCAAGTTGGGTAATCTTCTCTAAAGCCACTACACGAGAATTTTTCTATGTTGACCGTCGAAAATCTTAGCTTTGCTTACGGCACCGTTGGTATTTTGCGCGATATCAATATGCAAATGCAAACCGGGCGAGTAACTTGTGTGATCGGGCGAAATGGTGTCGGAAAGACAACACTCCTGAAGAACATCATCGGCCTATTAAAATCGTCTGGAGGAACCGTTCGCCTAGATGAAAAAGACATTAGCTCACTCCCTGCAAACAAACGAGCAAGGGCTGGCCTAGGTTTCGTTCCACAAGGTCGACAGATATTCCCCAAGCTCACTGTGGAAGAAAATCTGCGTGTCGGCCTAGAGGCCCGAAACGACCGTCAGAAAAACATTCCGGATGAAATTTACACGCTTTTTCCCGTATTGAAAGAAATGACCAAACGCCGAGGAGGAGATCTCTCTGGCGGGCAACAACAACAACTTTCCATCGGTCGTGCCCTGGTTGGCAATCCCAAAGTGCTGGTACTAGACGAGCCAACCGAGGGCATCCAACCGAACATTATCCAACAGATTGGCCATGTCCTCCGAGACCTTGTTGAGTCACGTGATGTAACCGTAATTCTGGTAGAACAATATCTCGATTTCGTCCGCGAGTTCGGCCACGACTTTTACATCATGGATCGAGGCCAAGTCATCGAGAGCGGAGAGACCCAGCAACTGACCGAGGAGATGGTCCAAGCTCATTTGTCGGTCTGAGCCAGATCAACCAATACACCCTTAAAAAGGGCCGATTGGAAAGGACATGACTGGAAAGGGTTTCCTAAAAACGTCATTGGTCAACGGCCAAACGGCGATCACGCGCGCGCAGGCAACGAACCCCTTAAAGCTGCTCTGTCCACGAAGGAGCGAGGCGGCGTGGGTATACGCCACAACCTTTGGCGGCGGCTTGGTAGCAGGTGATTCGATTGATTTAGATATCGAAATTGCTGACGAAACCTCATGTGTCCTTACGACCCAAGCATCGACGAAAGTCTTTAAGAGTCCACATGGAAAATTAGCTCAGCAATTTACTCGGGCTACTGTTGGAAACGAAGCACTGCTAGTCATTGCCCCTGATCCTATCAGTTGTTTCGCAGATGCAAGATACCGACAGCAACAGCAACTGCATGTGGCCTCAGGGGGAAACCTCGTGTTGGTCGATTGGCTCACCAGTGGGCGACGCGCCCGAGACGAGTGCTGGGCGTTCTCTCATTACTTCAGTCAAATTGAAATCCATGTTGATGATCATTGTGTTTTCCTAGATTCGGTTCGCCTTGACCCGACCAATGGCAATTTGATTTCGCCCTTCCGGCTAGGACATTTTCATTGCATGGCATTGCTGGTAATCATTGGGCCATTGTACGATTCACAAAACACCGCGATACTGAAGGAAATCGCCGAGCTACCCATCGATCCGCAAAGTTCACTCATTCAATCCGCGAGTGAAATTCCACATGGAATGGTATCGCGAATTATGGGGACCGATACCGAACAGGTAGCACGACTTTTACAACGCCGACTGGAGTTCCTTGCCCAGCGGCTAGGAGCTGAGCCGTGGTCAAGAAAATGGTAGTCCTTCGAAATTAGCAATAACAAACCTGCAGAGGTTGGAATATGCATCTCACACCACGAGAGTTAGAAAAACTGCAACTTCACAACGTTGGGTTTTTGGCACAAAAGCGACTCGCACGCGGCATCCGCCTGAATTATCCAGAGTCTGTTGCGCTCATTGCGACACAGCTACTTGAGTTTATTCGCGACGGTAAATCGGTCGCAGAACTCATGGATCTTGGGCGACAATTACTTGGTCTTCGTCAAGTGATGCCCGGCGTTGCCGACATGGCTGAAGAAGTCCAAGTGGAGGGAACATTTCCAGACGGTACCAAGCTCGTTACCGTGCACACCCCGATCGCGGCTGAAGATGGCAACCTGGCTCTGGCTCTGCAGGGCAGTTTCCTGCCGGTCCCAAAACTGAGCCTGTTTGGTACAGCCAAGCCTAGCGTAAGCCCTGGAGAATACTTCACGGCGAATGAAGAATTGACACTCAACGATGGCAGAGACAGTATCGAGGTATCTGTCACGAATCTGGGAGATCGGCCGATCCAGGTCGGTAGCCATTACCATTTTGACGAAACGAATGCCGAATTGGAGTTTGATCGGGAGGTGGCTTTCGGAAGACGTCTCGATATTCCCGCCGGAACTGCGGCTCGGTTTGAACCAGGTGAATCCAAAACAGTCTCTCTCGTTGAGATCGCGGGAAATCGGGTCGTTCGTGGTGGGAACAACCTGACTGATGGCAAATCCGACAACGCGGGAAAGCAAAAGACGATGCAGCGGATAGCCGATCAAGGATTCGCCCACAAGAGCGTGTAACTCTCTATAGAACAACCCTTTTGAGGGAACGGACGCAATTCTCATGCCTTTTCAAATCAAACGAAGCGACTACGCAGAAATCTATGGTCCCACCGTCGGTGACCGAGTTCGACTGGGTGATACGGCTCTAATTTTACAGGTTGAAAAAGATCACACGACCTATGGCGACGAATGCAAGTTCGGAGGAGGAAAAGTTCTCCGTGACGGAATGGGCCAAGCGGCAGGTGTTTCCAATGCAGCCGCTCTCGATCTGCTCATCACCAATGCGCTGATCATCGACTACACCCAAATCGTCAAAGCTGACGTCGGCATCAAGAACGGCCTGATCGTTGGCATCGGGAAAGCGGGGAATCCTGATGTGATGGCAGGCGTTGACGAAAATATGATTGTGGGCCCGACAACAGAAGTAACAGCTGGAGAGGGATTTATCCTGACAGCCGGCGGACTAGATTCCCACGTCCATTTCATCTGTCCACAGCAAGCCTATGAGGCTATCGCCAGCGGCCTGACAACGCTGATTGGTGGAGGCACCGGACCGGCGACAGGCACGTGCGCCACAACCTGCACACCCGGGCAGAGCAATCTGCAAATGATGCTACAAGCTACTGAAAGCTTACCACTCAATTTTGGTTTTCTCGGCAAGGGCAACTCCTCAAAACCGGAGGGATTAGACGAGCAAATCCGCGCTGGTGCGCTCGGACTGAAACTCCACGAGGACTGGGGCACCACGCCTGCAACCATCGACTGTTGTTTAACTATTGCCGAGAAGTACGATGTCCAGGTAGCTATTCATACTGACACACTGAATGAATCGGGGTTCGTCGAGACTTCAATTGCCGCGATGAAGGGTCGCACAATTCATACTTATCACAGCGAAGGAGCTGGTGGCGGACACGCTCCAGATATTATCAAGGTCTGTGGCGAATTGAATGTATTGCCGAGCTCTACGAACCCGACTCGTCCCTATACAGTCAATACCATCGATGAACACCTCGACATGCTGATGGTTTGCCATCATTTGGACAAGAACCTGCCCGAGGATGTTGCATTCGCAGAAAGTAGAATCCGCGGTGAAACCATTGCGGCAGAGGATATTCTGCACGACATGGGAGCGATTAGCATCATGGGTTCCGACGCACAGGCGATGGGGCGTGTGGGCGAAGTCATCACGAGAACATGGCAAACGGCTGACAAAATGAAGCAACAACGCGGCGGTTTACTAGAAGATAGCGATGAAAATGACAACCATCGCATCAAACGTTACGTCGCCAAGTACACCATTAATCCGGCACTGGCCCACGGCATTGCCCATCGTGTGGGTTCTGTGGAAGTTGGTAAGTTGGCAGATCTAGTTCTTTGGCGTCCCGCCTTCTTTGGCAGCAAACCTGAAATGGTAATTAAGAGCGGTGTCATTGCTTGGTCGCAAATGGGTGATCCGAACGCCTCGATTCCAACCCCACAACCGGTCTTCATGCGTCCCATGTTTGGATCCTTTGGAAAAGCCACCGGTCCAATTTGCGAT
The DNA here is from genome assembly GCA_022448345.1 of Pirellulales bacterium. Classification (GTDB taxonomy): domain Bacteria; phylum Planctomycetota; class Planctomycetia; order Pirellulales; family Lacipirellulaceae; genus JAKVCB01. The sequence continues at coordinate 1,788 of JAKVCB010000001.1, read as the reverse complement.
GTGTTTGTCAGCCAAGCGAGCGTTGACAATGGATCAGTCGCTTCCTACGGGCTGCATAAGCAAATAGTAGCCGTAAAAGGCTGTCGATCTGTTACCAAAAAAGAGATGAAGCTCAACAATGCAACTCCCAACATCGAAGTGGACCCGGAAACATATGAAGTTACAGCCGATGGTCAGTCCTTGGTGTGTGATCCGGCACAGACTTTGCCACTGTCTCAAAAATATTTCATATTTTGATGTTCGTAGCGAATGACGAATGGTGGTATCGCCCTAATGACGACTGATACCTTCATCGAATTCGTCCATGCGATTCTCAGTCCAGGCCATTATCTTTCGTTCGGTGCCGGCCAAGGTCCCGATAATTGTGATAACAGCTAATTGCGACAACAACCAAGAGTTCGACTATCGTAAGACCAGGACGATTATGCACGCGAGGCTCCCCGGCGGCAGGCTTTTCAATGGGTCTTGAATGCATGTGGCTTGTTTCCGTCCAGTTTCTCGAGCCAATTTCAAAATTGGCTCTAAAAAATTCGAAGCCCGGCTTCATTCGGCGCTGATCCGGGCAGACAGGAATATGTGAAGTCCGTTCTAAACTCTGAAATATGTAGAGTACAGTTGCCGCGAGAGTTTGCTGGTTGTTGTTGATCCGGGGTGGGGCCCAATAAAAAAGGCCTCTCCACCGCCGAGGTGGAGAGACCCGATTTGTTGTCCAATGGTTCACGAAGCCTAAGGCTTCGCTGTCAAGTTATGCGCGGCGACGGCGACGACGCGTTCCGTACAAGCCCACCAGGCCCAGGCTGGCCATAACGAGGCTGGTCGGCTCCGGGACACCGATGATGCCGTTGGTAATCGCAATGAAAGGAATGCCACCGGCTCTGTCTCCGGTGACCGGATCTTTTGGGTCCCAGGTTGATGCATCCGCGTCCGCTCCGGCAAGCGTACGAAATCTCAAGGCCCCGTTCGCGTCGTCGGAAATGGTGATCATGGCGACGTCAAACGTGCCAATGTCACCAGCAGCAGTGGTAAACCATTTCGACACAAACTCAGTCGCAGACTCAGAATGATAGGCGTTGGAGTAGGTGCCATTGAAACCCCCCGTCAGGTCACCGTTGACCAGCGTAGGCGCCAAGCCGGCTGTATCGCCAAAACCACCGGTCCCCTCGGGTGAGCCAAGGAACGCTGGCGCGATGTTGTTCATCGTTCCACTGGTGAGCTCGATATCCAAGTCGGCGTTGGTCCAGTCGGTGTCGGCTGTAACTCGCATGGCCCAGGTAGAGAAGCCTGCCAGCCCAGCATTATCGAATGTCCCGGTATTAATCTGGACAAACTGGGTCGAGGGCACGCCAGCCATAGCGGTGAGCGAAGTGGACAAGGCGATCAGTACTGCAAGGAAAAGATTCTTCATAGTGAGTATCTCCAAAAAAGTTGAGGTGGCACCGGGGGTGCCACTCGCAATGAACTAAAAATGAACAAAATGTTAAACGTAAGTGTTACCTTGGTGAGCATCCTGCGGCCCAGCGATGGGGCGGTCGTCCCGACCGGCCTTGCCAAAGGATCGCTTGGCACGGGTTGGTTTTTCGAGGGCGATCTGGGAAGTTCCAGGCCGCTCCTCAGGTTCCCGGAAGGCACTCAGCTGCTAGAGCGAGTCGCTTTTTCCGGGGAGCCCAGTGGTAACTTCATGAGTCGGACCTCTATAGTTGAGTGTCATGGCCGGTTAGGCTGGTGGGCCGCCGGCCAACGAATTAAAGATATGTTTAGTACGGGTTGTTCTTCAGATCGCTTGTTGCG